>JAAOZZ010000213.1 GCA_012274175.1 Betaproteobacteria bacterium | reverse complement strand
GCGGGTATCGGCGCGGAACGGCCCGTAATTTCCGGAGCGGCAATCGATCGCGTGAACGGGGCCGTAACGCGGGGCGACGAGCTTGAGCGCGCGATAGGCGGGGTGGAAGAGGTGCGTGTGATCGACCATGACGAAGCCTTCCTGCGCGGCCACGAGACCGCGCAGCGCCACCGCCTCCACCAGGTCGAGCGTGAGCGGCTTTTCCACCAGGACCGGCAACCCGCGCTTCACCGCCGCGGCCGTCATCTCGGCGTGCAACGCGGGCGGCGTGGCCACGATCGCCGCATCGATCCGGGAGCGGTCCAGGATCGCATGCCAGTCGGCGGTGACGAGACAGTCCGGGCCGGCCAGCCGCGCGCTCTGCGGATTGCGGCTTGCGAGGCTCGCGAGCCGCACGCCCTCCAGCCCGGCGATGGTCGTGATGTAGTTCCGGCCCCAGCGGCCGGCGCCGATGAGGCCAAGGCGCAACTCGCCTGCCACTCCCTCAGACCACCATGATCTTCGGCAGCGGGATGATGAAGCGTCCCCCGCCATCGCGGAACGCCGCTTGTTTGGCCATGATCGGCTCGGCGAAGTTCCACGCCAGGATCAGCAGGTAGTCCGGCCGGTGCTGGTACATGTGAGCGGCCGGCACGACGGGGATGTGCATGCCGGGGGTGTAATGCCCCTGCTTGAGGGGACTGTCGTCGACGATGAAATCGATCATCTCGCGCTCGATGCCGAAGTGGTACATGAGCGTCGTCGTCTTGGCGGGCGCCCCGAACCCCGCGATGCTCCTGCCTTCCGACTTCAGGCGGCGCAGGAGCCCGACCAATTCGAGCTTGATGGATTCGATGTGCGCGGCGAACTTCTGGAACGTCTCGGCACGGTCGAGCCTGAGCTCCTGTTCACGCGCCAGCGCATGCGCGACGGAGGCGCCGATCCGCCGCGGGCCGCCCTTGCGCTGAACCACGCCGCGCAACGAGCCGCCGTGCGATTCCACGCATATCGCCTCGATCAACTCCATCCCGCAGCGCGCGAAGAACTCCATCAGCGGCTTCACCGAGTGGTAGTCGAGGTGCTCGTGGTAAATCATGTCGAACAGCGTGTTCTCGACCACGTCGGCGAGGTTCGACACCTCGAACACGAATACCCCATCGTCAGCGAGGAGCTCGCGCACTCCGACCATGAACGACTCCAGGTCGTCCACGTGCGCAATCACGTTGTTGGCCGTGACCACGCTCGCGGAACCGTGCTCCCTGCGGATCCGCCCGGCGAGTTCCGGGGAGAAGAACTCGACCAACGTCGGGATTCCCGAGGCCATGGCCCGCGAGGCGATCTCCCGGGCCGGATCCACCCCGAGGATCGGATGTCCCGCATCCTTGAAGAAACGCAGCAGCGTCCCGTCGTTGGATGCGATGTCGACCACCAGTCCCGCCGCAGGAGGCCGGAAATTGTCGATCACGTAATTTGCGTAGTCCCTGAAGTGGCGCACGAACACGGGCGACGTGCCGGAGACATAGACGTAGTGCTCGTAGAGCGCCACCGGATCGACGACGTCGAGCAGCTGCAAATGCCCGCATCCGTCGCAGAAGAAGACGTCCAGCGGATACAGATGCTGCTCGCGGTGCACCGCGTCCTCCCGGACGAAGGCGTTGGCCAGGGGCGTGGGCGCGAGGGAGAAGACTTTGGTGAGCTCCTCCCGCGTACACAGGCGGCAACTCGAGCGGCGGCGGTAGAGGCACCCCGCGTAGGGCCGCGCACCGGCATGGGTGGACTTGAACAGGGCCGGATTGTCGTCCGCCATCGCACTCTCCTCGGGAATGACGCTCACGGCCTAGCTCGCCGCTCCCACCGCCCGGGCCACGCCGAGCGGCGCGAACGCCCCGTCGACGGCCCCGGGCAGCACGCACTCGCGCACCTGCCAGTCGACCTTGATGCGCGTCACCAGCTTCGACAGCGCCCTGATGTGCGTGGTCCAGACGGCGAGCGCGCTTTCGAGCTCGCGCCGGCCCTCGTCGCTCAGGCGGAACTCCACTTCCGTCGGGCCTTCGTAGCGGTACGCGCTCGGGTCTGCCAGGTCGCCCTGCGCGATCCAGGACGCGAAGCCGTAGTTCAGCCGCGCCCGCGTCGAGGACAGGATCGATCGCGTGTCGTGGCCGCAGGCGTGCTGCAGCTTGATGTAGGCGTGGAAATCGTTCCAGAACAGGTCGAAGTCGGGGATCCTGGCAGCCACGCCGCGCTCCTCGAGCAGGGCGCGGGTCGCGTTCATCGCCGCGTCGCACACCTCGCTCCAGAGGTGGAACGAGGCGATCGCCCGGTAGCGGTACATGAGGTTGTCGCCGATCTCGCCGCTTTGCAGCTTCAGGAAGTTGTCCGGCCGGGAGTAGAACTCGATGCACGCCTCGGGCGTGGCGAAGAGCTCGCCCTGGGTCTCGGCCACGAAGCTGTCGAGGAAGGACTTCATCGCCGGGCTGCCGTTCTCCATCGCCGGCAGCATGCGCGACCACCACTCGGAATTAAGGATCCCGTGGGCACGGGCGAACTTGGCCACCTGCTCGAACCAGCCGTCGTTCCAGAAGACGCTGCTCACGAGGTGCCACTTGCGGCAGGTGATGTAGTCCTCGAACGGCAGCGTGTCCGTCGCGACGATGATCTCCTCGACGTCGAACACCTTCTCGCCCTCGTAGACGCCGTAGTTCTTGGGCAGCACCCGGAAGCGCGTGTCGAACTTGAAGAGCTCGCGCGATTCGAGCGACTCGAGCTCGGCACCCTTGAGCATCATTGCCTGGAAGTTGTGCATCTGGTGGATGTTGCTGTCGAGCAGGCTGTGCAGGCCCTTCAGGTGCGTCTGCAGCGACTCCCCCGGCAGGCCGAGGATCAGGTCCGAGACCGAGCGCAGGCCGCGTCCGCGCATGTGCACCTCGAGCGCCTTGTACGCCTCCAGCTTGATGCTCTCGCGCTTGACCTTGCGCAGCACCTCCTCGTCCAGCGATTGCACCGCCTGGTAGAGCACCAGCGCGCCGCCGACCTTCTCGACCGACTTGATGATGCGCTCGGGCTTGTTCTTGCCGGTGGTCGCGTCGATGAACGTCGGCCACGCGTAGTCCTTCTGCATCTGGCCGATGTGCCCCGAGATCTCGATGTCGCGCTCGTACATCCCGTAGTTGGAGTCGGCGATGCGCAGCGTGCCCATGTTGGGCGAATGGCTCTTGATGCGCCGGGCGATGTAGGTGATCTCCTCCTTGATGCGGTCGACCGAGAAGTTGTGGATCTTCGAGTAGTACTTGGTCCCCTGGACGCAGAACGTGCAGGTGAACGGGCAGCCGCGGTTGGTCTCGATCATCGGCGCCAGCTTGCCGTCGAAGAATTCGTCCTGGATACCGGTGAGGAACGGCGAGGGAATGTCCTCGACCTCCTTGTGCCGCGGCTTGGTCTCGTCAATGGCGGCCTGTCCCTCGGGATTGCGGAACACCGAGGATGGAAGGCCGGCCGCTCCCAGCGCCTTGACCGACTTGCCGGCGTCCATGAAGGACTGGACGATGTGGTGCGCGAGGAAATCCCCCTCGCCCAGGGCGTAGACGTCCAGGTGCGGGTACTTCTCCAGGTAGGCGAGCTGGCGATGGGGCTCGAGCGAGATGTTGGGCCCGCCCATCACCGTGAGGATGTCCGGATTGATCGCCTTGGCGGCCCGGAAGAAGTAGTGGCTGAGCGCCTCGTTCCAGACGTAGTTGCTGAGCATCAACACGTCGGGCGGCTCGCGGCGGATCGCCTCGAGCAGGTTCTCGGCGTAGACGAACAGGCGTGAGTCGATCTCGTGCTCGACGTCCTCCCGGTCCATCACGGCCTTCATGTATGCGACGCCCAGCGGCATGCAGTCGTTGGCGAGCACGCCTGAATAGTTGTAGCGCAGGTCCCCCAGGTACACACGGGTTGCCATGGTCACCTCCCTAGCGCTTCGGTTTTTTTCATTGCGGGCGCCGGATGCGCCGTGCCCGCGTCCTTTTCACCGAGGAAATCCCGGTACCAGTCTATGGTGCGGCGCAGCCCCTCATCCATGCCGTACCGCGGGGACCACGCGAGGCGCTCGCGCGCCTTGCCCGCGTCCAGGTACTGCTCGCGGATCTCCGCGGTGGCGATGTTCTGCACGGCGGGGCGCAGATCCGTGCGGCCCATCATCGCCAGAATCTTCTCCGCGAGCTCCAGCATCGTCGGGCGCAGCTCGAGCCCGAAGTTGAACGCCTCGCCCCCCAGCGACTCCTGCGCGGCGAGGCGCTCGGCGACGGTCAGGTAGGCCTCGGCCGCGTCCTCGACATAGAGGAAATCCCGCACGAACTTGCCGTCGCTGCGGATGAGGAACGGCTCGCCCCGCACGGTAGCCCGGATGACGCCTGGCACGAGGCGGCTGAAGTTGAGGTCGCCCCCGCCGAAGAGGTTGCCGCAGCGAACGATGGCCGAGCGCAACCCGAAGGTGCGCGCGTACATGGTGGTGATGAGGTCGGTGCAGCTTTTCGAGACGTCGTACGGAAACCGGCCCCGCAGCGGGTGGTCCTCGCGGTACGGCAGGTCGGGAGAATCCCCGTAGGCCTTGTCCGAGGAGGCGACGACCACCTGGTTGACGCCTGCCTGCCGCGCCGCCTCCAGGAGCAGCCAGGTGCCGCGCACGTTGGCCTCCAGCGTGCCGACCGGGTCCGCCTTGGCCACGCCGACGAGCGTCTGGGCTCCCAGGTGGAACGCCGTGTCGATGGAGTACTCGGCGAACGCGCGGCGCAGCAGCCCGTCGTCGGAAAGCGAGCCCTGCACCGTCACGATGCGCGAAAGCCAGCCGTCGCGCACCAGCTTGCTGCGCGGGGAGCCGTCCCGCACCAGCGCAACCACGAACGCCCCGCGACGCGCCAGCTCCGGGACGAGCCAGCTGCCGAGCAGACCCGTGGCGCCGGTGACGAGGACGGGCCTCCCGTCCCAGGAGAATCCGCCGCTGGAGGCATCGCGCCCGGGCTGCGTCATTTCGCGGCCGCGGCGACTTCCCGGCGGACCCACGGCACGGTGCCGCCGACGCAAAGATCCTCCAGCTCCTGCTGGTCCTTGCTGGTGTCCATCGACTTGAAGAAGCCCATGTGCTGCCTCACGAAGAGCCGCCCGCGGCGGGCGAAATCGGGCAGCACGTCGCGCTCCAGGTTGTGCCCGCGCCATTCTTCGAGCGCCTGCTTCTCGAACACGAAGAAGCCGGCATTGATCCAGTAGTCGGCGACGAGCGGCTTTTCCTCGAAGCGCACGACCTTGCTGTCGCCGTCGAACACCACCATGCCGTACTGGGAGCGCAGGGGCACGGTCGTGAGCGTGGCGAGCCCGCCGGAGCGCTTGTGCGCCTCGAGCAGGGCGTGCAGGTCGAGGTCGCCGAGGCCGTCGCCGTAGGTGGCGAAGAAGCGCTCCCCCACGTGCGCGCCGCAGCGGAAGATGCGGTCGCCCGTGTCGGCATCGGCCCCGGTATCGACGATCTTCACGTTCCACTCGGAGAACCGGCCCTCGAAATAGTCGTAGAGCATCTCGATCCGGTGTCCGCCCGCGAGCACGAAATTGGTGAAGCCCTGCGTCGCGTAGGTGCGCATGAGATGCACCAGGATCGGCGTTCCGTTCACCGGCATCATCACCTTCGGAAAATACTCGGTGAAAGGGTACGAGCGAGTGCCTTTGCCCCCGCAGAGAATGACGACCTTCATCGGCTCCATTAACTCGCCTTCCTTACCGGGGGAATCATGGCACGAGATCCTTGATGAGCTTGTAGTTGAGATAGATCTGGAACGGCACGAGCAGGTCCGTCAGGGCGCGGAATATCTCCGAGCGGCCGGATTCCGGTACGAACACGATGTCGTCGGGCTTGAGTATCGTGGAGGCGAGGCTGAGGTAGGGGACGGCCTGGCTCAGGGTAAAGCTTCCGCCGATGGGAATCGCCTCCAGGTAGCCGTCGTCCGACAGGCGGATCACGACGATATCGCTCTCGTTGCCGGACCGGAGCACGCCGCCCGCGAGTGCCAGCGCCTGCGCCGCCGTCGCCGCGTTGTGGGCCGGAAAGGCGCCGGGGGTGCGCACGTCGCCCAGGACATAGATCGTGGACTGGCGCACGGTGATGGGAATGACCGTGACTTCCGGGTTCACCAGCCGCCCCGTGAGCGCCTTCGCCACGCTCTGCGCGAGCTCCTTGGGCGTAAGGCCCGCCGCCTTGACTTCCTGCAGCAGCGGAACGGAGATGTAGCCGTCCGGCCGAATGGTCACCTGCCGGGATATCTCCGGCACGCGCCACACCGAGACTTCGATCTGGTCACCGGTGGCGAGGAGATATTGCTTCTGGAAGCGTACCGAGGATCGGATCACCTCCTTCGGGGCGGGCACCTGGGTCGTCGCGCCCGGCATGATCGCGCAGCCGGCCAGTGCCAGGACGAGCAGCAGGCCCGCGGCGTAGGTCGCCCCCTCCGGCCGCCGGGCCGATGCCCGGCCCGTTGGCCCGCGCCGGATTCCGCCGGCGCAACGCGCTTCGTCCTGATCCTCCGCCATCCCGTTTCCCCAGTTTCCCGTTCGTCGAAATCCCGACGTCCCGCCCCCTCCGGCTGCCGATGCTACCACCCGTTGCCGCGCATGACGGTGCCGAACGTGCGCACGATCAGCTTGAAATCCAGCCAGAGCGACCAGCGGTCGATGTAGGCCATGTCGAGCTCCATCCATTCCCGCAACGGCATCCGGGGGTTGTCCTCGAGCTGCCACAGGCAGGTGAGTCCGGGGGGCATGGTGTGCCGGCGCCGCTGCCACCATTCGAAGCCGTGCGCCTCGGTCACCGGGAACGGGCGCGGTCCCACGAGGCTCATGTCGCCCACCAGCACGTTCCAGAGCTGCGGCAGCTCGTCGATGCGGTACTTGCGCAGCCACTTGCCCAGGGGCGTGATGCGGAAGTCGTTCCGGATCTTGAAGGCGAGGCCGTCGCGCTCGTTGCGCGAAGTGAGCTGGTCGCGGATCTGCAGCGCGTCCTTCACCATCGAGCGGAACTTGACCACCTGGAAATGGCGGCCGTGCAGCCCGACGCGCGTCTGGCGGAAGAACACCGGACCGGGCGAGCCCATCTTGATGGCGAGCGCGATGACGGCGAAGAAGGGCGAGAGCACCAGCAGCCCGAGCCCGGAGCCGATCACGTCGATGAATCGCTTGATGAGCAGCTGCCGGTAGTTCGAGGGGCCGTTGAAGTGGGTGACCATCGGGATCTTGCCCACGTAGGTCACCTCCGTGGCGTAGCCCAGGGTCTCGAACACCTGCGGCCGGATGCGAACGGAAATGCCCACCCCGCAGCAGAAATCGAGGATGCGGCTCACGGTGTCGTAGTGGCTGCGCATGGGCAGCGTGACCACCACCTCGTCGATCACGCGCGTGGCCACGATCTCGCGGATCTGCTCCACGTCGTGGACGATGCGCAGCTTCACCCCGGAGGGCGGGTTGGCCTCGAACTTGCGGCGCTCGGGCGACGTTCCGCCGGTGCCGTCGTCCAGGTCGACGATCTCCTCGATGCGGATGCCGAAATGGGGATTGGAGAGGATCGTCTCGGCCAGGTCCGCGGCGCGGTCGTTGTGGCCCACGATGAGCCAGACACGGTAATCGTCGCCGCGCCGGCGCAGGCGGCGGATGGTGAATCGCATCGCGAGGCGCAGCGCCGGCAGCACGAAAAGCGCCGCGCCGAGCCCCTGGAGGTAGCTGTACCGCGGCAGGCCCCCGCCCCAGATCTCGGTGGTGACCGCCGCGATGCAGCCCGCGTAGAGCCCCACCTCGCACACGGCGAACAGCTCATGGGCGACATCCTCGGTGCGGCGCGCGAAATAGATGTGCATGCGCTCCGCGAGGACCAGGAACGCGACGAAGAACGAAGCCGCGAAGATCTCGACCGCCACCAGGTGCGCCTCTCGCACGGCGGGCCCGCCTTCCATCCCGTACCAGACCAGCACGGTGGAGGCGGATACCGCAGCGGCCGCGTCGATGAAGCGCAGCGAGTGCGCCATCACCTGCACGTTGTGGTAGAGCATTTCGGTTCCTCGTGCGCTTGTGTACGTCGAAAATGTCTCGCCCGGCGCGTTATGAACCGGCGCCGAGCGCACTCTTGCCAAGAGGAAGGAACGAAAAAAACCTGTGCTTTTGTGCCGGCGCCGTCCGCGGATCGAAGCCGGGCGCGTCCGAGTTCCCCGAGTACCCCCCGGTATCCGGTATCGGGCGCGCTTTCGGTGATTCTAAACCGACTTCGCCGGGTAGGGGAAGGATCTTTCGAGGGGGACGCGGGGACCGGGAGGAGCCCGGATCGAGAGGGGAAACTGGCGGAGAGGGCG
>JAAOZZ010000212.1 GCA_012274175.1 Betaproteobacteria bacterium | reverse complement strand
TTGCATGGCATCTCCTCGGGTGGTTGGTGTTGTGCCGCTAGTCTAGCGCGGGCTTCCCGGCCCCGTCGATTGATCGCGGTCAGGAAACGGCCCGGGACGCGCTCAGCCGGCGCCGAGTCCCCGCGCCACGTCGGAAATCGCGGCGTCGATGGAGGCTTGCGCCACGCCGGGCCCGTCCACCGGGATCGCCGTCCCCAGGCGGCGGCGTTCCCGCAGCTCCTCCAGCGCGATCGCGAACGAGCGGTTGCGCTCCAGGTCCTTGAACACGCACGTGCCCTGCACGGGGCTCAGCCACGTGAGCCGGCAGCGCCTGGTTTCGCCGTCGGGTTCGTGGAACTCGATCCACGTTCCCCGGGCGAGGCCCTCGTCGCCGAGCAAGGCGCCGGAGACGTGCAGCGTCGCCGTGTAGTCGTCGGCCAGGGCCGCGAGGGGAGGCCTGCGCGACGTCCCATGGGCCGCTGCGACCGGCGAGCGAATGACCTCGTCCAGGAGCACCCGCAGTTCCTCCACGTGGGAGGCGGCCTCGTCCGCGTCGACCTCGGCGCGCACGAACCCGAGCTTCATGCGATAGATGAGCGACGGCAGCAGCGACACCAGGCGCTCGCGGTCGGCGGAAGTCGTGCGCGGCACGAGCACCCAGAGGATGTCGTCGAGCACCTCCAGGTCCGCGTTCCATTCGGGCCCCGCGTCGCCGCTCTGCAGGAAATCGTAGACCATGACCTGGCGCCAGCACCGGTAGAGGAACGACGCGGCGTCGTCGGAGCAGTTGGCCGAGGCAAGGCGGTGGGAGATCACGAGGGAGGCCTCGCGGATCGCCACCAGGCCGAGTTCGCGCTCACGCAGCGCGAGCACCTCGGAATCGACTTCCAGCGCCGCTTCGCGATGGCGCACGAGGACCTCCGCGAGCCGGCGCCACGCGCGATCGAAGACCTGGGCGTCTTCCCCGTCGCCGTCCAGCACTTCCTGGACCACCGCGGCGATCCATTCGGAAGGCGTTCGGTCCTCGACGCGGATCTCGGCTTCTCCCGCGCCCAGCTCCGCGAGCGTGTCGATCAGCTTGCGGATCGGGTGCGCACGGTCGGTGAAGAACGAATGGTCCTGGATGATGGCCTTGAACACCGGCAGCTGCAGGCGGCCCACCTGCGCCTTGGTGGCATCGGAGAGCATGCGGTCGGTGAACAGCCGATCGAAGAGCGCGGCCACGATGTCGGCCACCACCACGTCCGATGCGCTGAGGGCTCCCGACATCTCGCGCTTGGCGCGATGGATCGCCGCGGAGCTCTCGGGCGCGGCGAAGGCTTCCTGGGGATGCCCCGCGTTGCCAGGGGGCGCTGCCGCCGCCGCGCGTCCCGCGGCCTCGAAGTCGGGTGGCGTCCCGGACGAGGGCGGCAATCGGGTCTCGAGCGCACGCAGCGCGGAGAGCAGCTCCGGGCGCACCTGGATCGTCACCATCCCCGGAGCCGCCGCAGGGAGGTCGGGCGCTGCGGCCGCCGCCGGCACCCCGGGCGCCGATTCGCGCGCCCGCGCCGCCGCGAACAGCCGCTCGAGGGGCTGGGCCGTGCCGCCGCCCGCCTCGCCGCCGACCCCGTCGCCAGGAGGCCCCGCGCCCGGCGTCGCGGGCGGGCCGCCCGGCGCGGCGCGCGAGGCGGCTTGCACCGGCGCGCCGTAGCTGCGCTTGAAGTCGGGAAGGACGCCGCGCTTGCGCAGCATCCCGTTCACTTCGTGGTAGACGCCGCCGATCGCCTCGAGCATCGACGGCCCGAACGCGGAGAAGGCCGCGAGCCGGCTCGTGCTGTCGCCGCCTTCCTCGGCGAGCGCGTCGTACAGGCCGCGGGCGAAGATGCGCGGATAGCCGGGATTGCGGTCGTCGGTGAGGGTCTCGGCCTGCATCAACGCGGCGAGGCGGTGGGTGAGGGCGAAGAGCTCCTCGCCCAGCTGGTCGCGCAGGCGCTTGGTGGCGTTGCCGATCGCGATCTCCTCCTGCACCTGGTCGTCGGCCACGAGGGTGAGGGTATCGAGGGAGAATCGGGCGGTCTTGCCGAAGACGTCGTCGTCGGGACGCAGCTTCGCGTCGAAGCGCGCCGCGACTTCCTTCGCGACGCGGTCGGGAAGGCTCTTGCGCGCGTTGCGCAGGAGGTCGAGGGCGCCGCGCAACGGCTTCCACAGCTCGCGCTGCTCGGTGAGCGCGAGCTGGTACTCGAGCAGGTCGAGCACCTGGGGAAGGCGCGCTCCCATCGCCTCGGCGAAGGGACGCGCGAGACCATCGCGCACCTCGGCGAGCAACGCGGACTCGCCGCCGACCGGCTTCGAATTGCTCATGGGGCCACGGAAAGGAGCGACTGTGGCCTAGTGTAAGGCATATATAATCCTGTCGCCCCCCAGCCGTGAGCGCTCGTGTCCGCCGCATCTCCCGCAGTCCCTACCCAGAGCCTTCGCCGGGACGCCGCGGTGATCTCCCTGGTGGGATTCGCCCACGGCACGTCCCACTTCTTCCATTTCGTGATCCCGCCGCCCTTTCCCTGGCTCATGGCGGCATTCGGGCTCACGTTCACCCACGTGGGATTCGCGATGACGGTGTTCTTCGTGGTTTCCGGCGTGGGCCAGGCGATGGCGGGCTTCGTGGTGGATCGATTCGGCGCGCTGCCGGTGTTGTGCGGCGGGGTGGGCCTGCTGTCCGCGGGCGGCTTCGCCCTCTCGCTCGCGCAGAACTTCCCCATGGTGCTGGTCGCGGCAGCCATCGCGGGCGTGGGCAACAGCGTCTTCCATCCCGCGGACTTCACGCTGCTCAACCGTCGCGTTTCGCCCCCTCGGTTGGGCCATGCGTTCTCGGTCCACGGGCTTTCGGGCAGCCTCGGTTGGGCGGCGGCGCCGGTGTTCGTGATCGCGCTGGCCCAGGCGTTCGGATGGCGCACCGCCGCCGCGGGCGCGTCGCTCGTGGGCGTGGCCTCGCTCGTGTTCCTCTTCGTGAACCGCGGGCTCCTCGACGATGCGCAGCTGCACGCGGCCGAGCCCGCGAAGCGCAGCGGCGGATCGTTCGCGTTCCTGCGGGTGGGCGTGGTGTGGATGTGCTTCGCATTCTTCCTCGTTTCGGTGATGGCTTTCGGCGGGCTGCAGAATTTCGCGCCCCCGATCCTCGCGCGCACCTATGGGGTGAGCCTCGCGGTGGCGACCTCGGGCCTCACGGGATACCTCCTGGGCAATGCCGCGGGAGTGGGTACGGGCGGCTTCTTCGCCACGAAAGGCGAGCACCAGGATCGCCTCGTGGCCGCCGCGCTGGGCAGTGCGGCGCTCTGCTCGATCGCGCTCGCCTCCGGCATGGTGCCGCCCTGGAGCCTGGTGGCGCTCATGGCGATGATGGGATTCGGCGTGGGATTCTCCGGTCCCTCGCGCGACATCCTGGTCCGGCGCGCCGCGACCAGCACCTTCGGCTCGGGAGCCTACGGGCGCATCTACGGATTCGTCTATTCCGGCATCGACACGGGCCTCGCGATCGCGCCCCTCGCCTTCGGGCCTTTCATGGACGCGGGCCGCTATACGTTCGTGCTCTGGGGCGTGGCGGGCCTGCAGACGCTCGCCATCGTCACGGCCCTGGGCGTGGGCTCGCGCTCCCGCGCGCAGGATGCGCCCTCGTGAGCGGCATCCGCTCCACGTAGCGCCACGAAAGCCACGCGATCGCGAACACGATCGCCAGATAGGCCGGAAACGAAGCCCAGGCCGGAAATTCCTTGGCGGCGTAGCGGCTCCAGAGCAGCAGCAGGGGAAAGTGGTAGAGGTACGCCGAATAGCTCACGCGGCCACAGAAGGCGAGCGGGCCGCGCGCGAGCACGTGGGTGGCGAGGAAGCCGGTCCCGTTGGCCGCGGCGAGGAGCAGGACCGCGAGCGCGATCGTGGTCGCGATCCACATATCCTCCCCCAGCACGCCCCCGTGGGTGATGCACCAGAGCAGCACCGCGCCGGCGAGGAGTGCCGCGATCGCGCCCGCGATGCGCGCGCCGCGCACTGCGGGACGATGCCGCGCGTCGAGCCATGCCCGTCCCGCGACGATCCCGAGCGCGAAGTGCGCGAGGTATTCGGGCAGCTGCATCGTGAGCAGCCGCCGCACCACCGATTCGGGCCAGTGCCAATGGCTGCCCAGCTCCAGCACCGCCGCGACGAGAGCCCGCAGGTCGTGGAGGGCGCCCGCGTGCCAGAGAAAGGCGGCGAGCGCGCAGGCGGCGAGGGTAGCGCGCGGGGCGCGCACGAAGAGCGGGGCCAGCAGCGGCACCAGCACGTAGTACTGCGCTTCCACCGCGAGCGTCCACAGCGCTCCGTTCACCCCCAGCGATCCGCTCGTGATCGGCGTGGTGTTGTGCACGAAGAGCGCGTGGGCGGCCGCGTTCCACAGGTCCACCCAGAGATCGCTGCGCCAGTAGGTCGCCCCGTGCAGCAGCGGCATCACCACCAGGAAGAGGAACGCGAGCTGCAAGTAGTAGGCGGGCACGATGCGCCGCACGCGCCGGGCGTAGAACGCGCGCGCGGAGGGAGCTGCGATCCCTTTGCGCGCGTGTACGAACCACGGCAGCGTGAGCAGGAATCCGGAAATGAGGAAGAAGAGGTCGACCCCGAGGTAGCCGTTGCGCACCCACGCATCGAGCAGGCGATGCTCACCGAGCCGCGCGACCCAGGGATCGTCGGCGGCGAGCGAGGCGTAGTGGAAAAGGATCACCCACGCCACCGCCACACCCCGCATCCCCTCGATCGGCGCGATGAAACCCACCTCCGGCCGCACGCCCTCGCGCATCAGAAAGGCGGCCTTCCGCCGTAGCCCGTGAGCTCGAGGTAGCCGCGCCCGCCCGTATTCGCGGGAGCCGCGAGCTTCACGGCGCCTTCCCAGTAGAGCGTGCCGGTGCTTGCCTGCGCATCGAGCTCCTGGTCATCCATGAGCGGGTCGATGGTCCATGTGCGATCGCCGAGCCTCAC
>JAAOZZ010000211.1 GCA_012274175.1 Betaproteobacteria bacterium | reverse complement strand
GCGGCGTTCCCGGCCGTGGGGCGCATCTCGCCCGACTACTACTGCATCGACGGCTCGATCCCGCGTGGCGCGCTCGCCCCGGTGCTACGGCGCATCGAGGAGCTGTCCGCCAAATACAAGCTGCGCTGCGCCAATGTCTTCCATGCCGGCGACGGCAACCTGCACCCGCTCATCCTCTACGACGCCAACGTGCCCGGCGAGCTCGAGGACACGGAGCGCTTCGCTTCCGACATCCTCGAGATGTGCATCGAGGTGGGCGGCACCATCACCGGGGAGCACGGCGTGGGCGTGGAGAAGATCAACCAGATGTGCAGCCAGTTCGCGCCCGCGGAGCTGGCGCAGTTCCACGCGGTGAAGGCGGCGTTCGACCCCGAGGGCCTGCTCAACCCCGGGAAGGCCGTGCCCACGCTGCATCGCTGCGCGGAGCGCGGCGCGATGCACGTGAAGGGCGGAGCGCTTCCCCACCCGGACCTGCCGCGATTTTGATGGACGCCGTGGCCGCCGCGCCCGGGACCCGCGAGCGCACCCTCGACGCGCTGCGTGCGGTGCGCCCGGCCCTGGCGATCGTCGCCGACGACGAGGGCCTCAAGCCCTTCGAGACCGACGCCTTCATCGCCCATCGCGAGACGCCGATGCTCGCCGTGATGCCGGAAAGCGAGGAGCAGGTGCGCGCGGTAGTGCGCGCGTGCCGCCGGCTCGGCGTGCCGGTGGTCACCCGCGGGGCCGGCACCGGGATCTCGGGCGGGGCCATTCCGCGCAGCGACGGCGTGCTCCTGGTGATGACCCGGATGCGCGCCATCGTCTCCCTCGATCCCGTCGCGCGCACCGCCACCGTGGAGCCGGGTGTGCGCAATCTCGCGGTTTCCGAGGCCGCCGCCCCCGCGGGACTCTTCTACGCGCCCGATCCCTCGAGCCAATCGATCTGCTCCATCGGCGGCAACGTCGCCGAGAATTCCGGCGGCGTGCATTGCCTCAAGTACGGCCTCACGACCCACAACCTGCTCGCGGTGCGCACGGTCGATGCCGACGGCGACGTGGTCGAGACGGGAAGCCTCGCCCTCGACGCCCCCGGCTACGACCTGATGGCGCTCGTGACCGGGAGCGAAGGCAACCTGGGCGTCGTCACGCGCGTGTGCGTGCGGCTGCTGCCGCTGCCCGAGCGCACCGAGACGCTGCTCGCCGCGTTCGCCTCCGTGCGCCAGGCGGCGGAGGCGGTGGGCGAGATCATCGGCGCGGGCATCGTCCCGGCCGCGCTCGAGATGATGGACCGCATCGTGATCGAGGCGTGCGAGCGCTCCATGGCGCTGGGATTTCCGCGCGGGGCCGAGGCGCTCCTGCTGGCCGAAGTCGACGGCGGCGAGGAAGAGGCCCGCGAGGCGCTCGCCGCGGTGCGCGCGATCCTCGAGCGCTGCGGCGCGACCGAGGTGCGCGTGGCGGCCGACGCGGTGGAGCGCGAGCGGCTCTGGAAATCCCGCAAGGGCGCCTTCACCGCGCTCGCCACGATCCTG
Organism: Betaproteobacteria bacterium; assembly: GCA_012274175.1. Classification (GTDB taxonomy): domain Bacteria; phylum Pseudomonadota; class Gammaproteobacteria; order Burkholderiales; family Usitatibacteraceae; genus Usitatibacter. The sequence goes on along the minus strand of JAAOZZ010000211.1, from coordinate 3,443 downwards.
CCGGACTTCTACACCATCGACGGGACCATCCCGCGCCGGCGCCTGCCGGACATCCTCGAGCGCGTCTACGCGCTCGCGGCCGAGTACGGCCTCGTGGTGGGCAATGTGTTCCATGCGGGCGACGGCAATATCCACCCGTGCATCTTCTACGACGCCAACCAGCCGGGCGAGCTCGAGCGCGGCGAGGAGCTGGGCGGGCGCATCCTCGAAGCCTGCGTGGAGGCGGGCGGAACCATCACCGGCGAGCACGGCGTGGGCATCGAGAAGCTGCGCCAGATGTGCGTGCAGTTCCGCGCGCCGGAGCTCGCGGCCTTCCACGACGTGAAGGGCGCGTTCGATCCCGGCGGCATCCTCAATCCCGGCAAGGCGGTGCCGACCCTGAAGCGCTGCGCGGAGTGGGGCGGCATGCACGTGCACGGGGGACAAATGCCGCGGCCCGACATCCCGAGGTTCTGAATGGAAGAGACCTTCGTCGCCGAGCTGTGCGAGCGCGTGCGGGACCACGCCGCGCGCGGCAGGGCGCTTCGCATCCGCGGCGGCGGCAGCAAGGAATTCTACGGCGCGCCGGGGGGAGAAGCCGAGGTGCTCGAGGTCGGCCGTCACGCCGGCATCGTGGCCTACGAGCCCAAGGAGCTCGTACTCACGGTGCGCTCGGGCACGGCACTCGAGGAGGTGGAAGCGGCCCTCGCCGCCGAGCGCCAGATGCTGCCTTTCGAGCCGCCCCATTTCGAAGGGTCCGGGACGCAGCCTCGCGCGCTCGCCACTATCGGCGGGGCGGTGGCGAGCGGGCTCTCGGGCCCGCGCCGGCCCTACGCGGGCGCGGTGCGCGACTTCGTGCTGGGCACCCGCATCGTCAACGGCAAGGGCGAGGACCTCGCATTCGGCGGGCGCGTGATCAAGAACGTCGCCGGCTACGACGTGTCGCGGCTCATGGCGGGCGCCCTCGGTACCCTGGGCGTCATCACCGAGGTCTCGTTCAAGGTGCTGCCCCGGCCCGCGGCGGAAACCACCCTCGCGTTCGAGCTCGACCAGGCCGCGGCCATCGAGCAGGCGAACCGGTGGGCGGGGCAGCCGCTGCCGCTTTCGGCCACGGCGTGGGAGGACGGCAGGCTGCGGGTCCGTCTCTCCGGTGCCGCCACGGCGGTCGCGGCCGCGAAGGCGAAGATGGGCGGCGAGGAGATCGACGCCATGCAGTACTGGCAGGACCTGCGCGACCAGCGGCTCCCGTTCTTCGCCGGCGATCGCCCCTTGTGGCGATTGTCCGTGCCGCAGACCACGGAACCGTTCCTCCCCGAGCACGGGCAGCTCGTGGAGTGGGGCGGCGGCGTGCGCTGGATCCGGGGCCATCCCGATCCGCTCGCCGTGCGCTCCACCGCGGAACGCGCCGGAGGCCATGCCACGCTTTTCCGCGGCGGCGACAAGTCGATCGGCGTCTTCCATCCGCTCAAGCCGGCGCTCGCCAAGATCCACCGGCGCCTCAAGCTGGCGTTCGATCCCGCCGGCATCCTCAATCCCGGCCGCATGTACGACTTCTGACCCGATGCAGACCCGACTCGCCGAGTGGATCAAGGACACGCCCGAGGGCCTCGAGGCCGACGCGATCCTGCGCAAATGCGTGCACTGCGGCTTCTGCCTCGCAACCTGCCCCACGTACAACCTGCTGGGCGACGAGCTGGACAGCCCGCGGGGGCGCATCTACCTCATGAAGCAGATGCTCGAGGGTGCGGCCGTGAGCGAGCGCACCCAGCTGCACCTGGACCGCTGCCTCACCTGCCGCGCGTGCGAGACCACATGCCCTTCCGGGGTCGAATATGGCCGGCTGGTGGACATCGGGCGCAACCTCGCCGAGCAAAGGATCGCGCGCCCGTTCTGGGACCGCCTGCGCCGCTGGATGCTCGCCCACGTCCTGCCTTCCCGCGCCCTGTTCGGCGCGGCGCTCGCGGCGGGAAGGCTCGTGCGGCCACTGCTGCCCGCAAGGCTCGCGCGCCGGGTTCCCGCTCGCCGTGGGGCTGGATCGTGGCCCGCGCCCCGGCACGGGCGGCGCATGCTCGTCCTCGCCGGGTGCGTGCAGCCGTCGATCGCGCCGTCGATCAACGCGGCGGCCGCGCGCGTCCTCGACCGCGCCGGAGTGTCCCTCGTGGAGGTCCCGCGGGCAGGCTGCTGCGGCGCGGTCACTTTCCACCTCAACTTCCAGGAGGAGTCGCTGGCCTACGTGAAGCGCAACATCGACGCATGGTGGCCCCACGTCGAAGCGGGCGCGGAAGCGATCGTGGTCACCGCGAGCGGGTGCGGCACGATGGTGCGCGAATACGGGCACATGTTGCGGCAGGATCCGGCGTACGCGGACAAGGCGAAGCGCATCAGCCTGCTGGCGCGCGACGTCTCGGAGGTGGTGGCCGCCGAAGGGCCGGCCCTCGCCGGACAATGGAGGGCATCGCCGGCGCCGCCGAAGGTCGCGTTCCAGTCGCCTTGCTCGCTGCAGCACGGATTGAAGATCACCGGCGTGGTGGAAGCGATCCTGCGCGACGCGGGCTTCGCGCTCACCGCGGTCCCCGACGGGCACCTGTGCTGCGGATCGGCCGGTACCTATTCGCTCCTGCAGCCCGGGATCTCGCGGCGCCTGCTCCACGGCAAGGTGCGCGCGCTCGAGTCGGGGCGCCCCGGCGTGATCGCTACCGCCAACGTCGGGTGCCTCGCGCAGATCGCATCCGGCACCTCCACGCCGGTTCGCCACTGGATCGAGCTCGTCGACGAGCGCCTAGCCTGAAGCGCGGCGTCACTGCGCGCGGCGATAGAGGATGAAGAGCTCGTTGCGATCGCCGGAGCGCGAACCGCGCCAGGTCTCGTTCCACCCGGAGGGCACGTTCGGCGGGCGTTGCGGCGAGGCCTGGAGCAGCAGCACGTTGCACCGGGATGCGGACGGCGCATCCGGGGCGACGGTGCGCAGGCTCACGAAATAGTCGAGCAGCGCGCGCTGGGCGTCGCCCACGTTCATGCGCGCGACACAGGTGCGGCCGGCCGGCAGGTTCTCCGCGAGGCGCGTGGCCACGTCGCGGTAGCTGCGGGCCTGGTCCACCAGCGGAAGCCCCAGGGTCATCACGAGCATCCATACCATCGCGATGCCCGCGGTCCAGTTGATCACGGCGCGGCGCGTGGAGCGCAGCGACCGCGCCACCACCACGAGCCAGACGAGGGTGAGCAGCGCGGCGAGCGCGAAGGCGAGGAAGTCGAAGTGGTAGCGGAACCCCGGCACCTCGCGGGTGAGCCAATCCGCCATGAACCCGGGCTTGCCGGTGAGGGCGGCCGCCCACCCGAGCCAGACGATCGCGGCGAACAGGAAGAAGGTGGTCATGCCGAACCAGTCGAGCGCGCTCGCGCCGCCGCGCGGCAGGCTGTCGAGCTCCGCCACGCCGAGGATCGCGAGCGGAATCAGCAGCGGGATC
>JAAOZZ010000210.1 GCA_012274175.1 Betaproteobacteria bacterium | reverse complement strand
GTCCCATGGCGAGCGTGTACTGGTCGGTGCGCGGCGTGTAGCGATATCCCGCCGCGGTTCCCCACGTGCTCACCTCGTAATGGATCGGGATGAGCGCCGTGTCGCCCATCGCGACTTCGGCGGCCTTCTGGATCAGGGCCTCCCGCTTCTTGTCGTCCATCGTGCTCATCGCCTCGTTGATGAGTCGGTCGAGCTCCGGGTTCGAATAGCGGGCGCGGTTGGTCACGCCCATTCCCTTCGAGGGATCGTGGGTGGCCAGCAAGGAGCGAAGGCTCGAGCCCTGCTCGCCGGACTCGGTGCCCCATCCGAGGAGCATGTAGCCGAATTCGAGCTTGGAGGCGCGGGTGAAATAGACGCTCGAGGGCATCGTGTCGACCTTCGCGTCGATGCCGATGCGCGAATAGAACTGCGCGATCGCCTGGGCGATCTTCGCGTCGTTGATGTAGCGGTTGTTGGTTCCATGGATCGTGATCGCGAATCCGTCCGGATATCCCGCCTGGGCGAGGAGCTTCTTGGCCGCCACCGGGTCGTACTTCGGCGGCTTGAGCTTCTTGCTCGTGCCGAAGAAGAAGTCCGGCAGCAGCTGCCCCGCCGGCACCGCCTTGCCCTCCATGATGCGCTGCACGATCGCGTCGCGATTGATCCCGATGGACAGCGCCTTGCGCACGCGCGGATCGCGGAAGGGGTTCTTCTCCAGAGGCCTTCCGGCCTTGTCGGTCACGAAGGGGGGTGATTTTTCCGTCGACTGGTTCAGGTGCACGTAGATCACCCGGTTGGATACCTTGTCGGCGAGCCTGAACCGGCGGTCCCTGGACAGTTGCGCGATGTCGGTGGTCGGGACCGTCTCGATCATCTGCACGTCGCCCGAGAGCAGCGCCGCCACCCGCGCGGCGGAGTTCGAGAGGATCTTGAACGTCACCTTGTCCCACGGCTCCTCGCCGCCCCAATAGCCGTAGTTGGCGGCGAGGACCACGCGCTGGTTCGGGATGTACTCGACGAACTTGTAGGGCCCGGTGCCGATGGTCGCCTTGCCGGAGTTGTAATCCGCCGTGGTGGCGTTCTCGCCATGCAGCCTGGAGACGATGTAGACCGAGGCGAGGTCGCTGGGCAGCAGCACGTGGGGACTCGCGGTCTTGAAGATGATGGTGTAGGGATCGACGATCTTCACGTCCACGATCGGCTTGGTGAACGTGGCGAACGACGAGGGGCTGTTGGGGACCTTCGGCACGCGCTGCAGGGTGAACGCCACGTCCTGCGCGGTGAAGGGAGAACCGTCGTGGAAGTGCACGTTCCTGCGCAGCTTGAATTCCCACGTGAGGTCGTCCAGCGCCTTCCAGGAGGTCGCGAGACCCGGAACCAGCTTCTGGTTCGCATCTCGCATCACGAGGGGCTCGAAGATGTGCAGCAGCAGGCTGTTGTTCGGCGAAAGGTTGTGGTAATGCGGGTCCATCGAGGTGATCGCGGCCTGCAGTCCGATCGTGACTTCGCGCTGCTTGGCGTGGACGCCCAGCGGGGCGAGCAGCGCGCAAAGGGCCGCCACCGCCATGGTGATCATGCGCAACATCGAGACCTCCTCTGGAAAGCCGCGGCCCGCCGTTCGCGCCACGGGACGGGGGCATGATACCGTGAATAGACAATGGATCCGGCCAAAGGATTCGAGGCGCTGCTCGCGTCGGGCAAGGACAGCGCGCTCTTGCGATTCGGTCTGGGGATGCACTACCTCAGGGCCGGGGACGCCGCGCGCGCCGTCGAGCACCTGCGTGCCGCGGTAGCGCAGGATGCCGGCTATTCGGCGGCGTGGAAGCTGCTCGGCAAATCCCTCGCGGAGGCGGGCGATCGGGCCGGCGCCCTGCAGGCGTATCGCAACGGCATCGAAGCAGCCCAGCGCCGCGGTGACAAGCAGGCGGCAAAGGAGATGGGAGTATTCCTGAAGCGCCTCGAGAATGCGGGGCCGGGAGAGGAACCGCCCGCCTAGGGCGAACCGAGAAACGCCTCGAGCTCCGGCATCGACGTGTCCTTCGCGACCACGGCATGGCCGAGCCGCTCCAGGAGCACCAGCGTGATGCGGCCCGCCTCGTTCTTCTTGTCGCGTCCCATGTATTCGAGCCATACCCGCCGGTCGAAATCCGGGGGCCGCACCGGCAACCCGAAGCGCGCGAGCAGCGCCACGAGGCGATCGGCCTCGGACGAACGTGCTCGGCCCTGGCGCACCGAGAAGCGCGCGGCCATCGCCATGCCCGCCGCCACCGCTTCGCCATGGAGCCACTTGCCGTAGCCCGCTGCCGATTCGATCGCGTGGCCGAAGGTGTGGCCGAAATTCAGCAGCGCCCGCACGCCCGATTCGCGTTCGTCCTGCGCGACGATCGCGGCCTTGATCTCGCACGAGCGGCGGATCGCATGGGCGAGCGCGCCCGCGTCCCGGCGCGCGAGGAGGTCGGCCTGGTCCTCGATCCAATCGAGGAATTTCACGTCGTGGATGGCGCCGTACTTGACGACCTCGGCAAGCCCTGCGACGTACTCCCGTGGCGGCAGCGAGGCAAGCGTGGCCGTGTCCACGACCACGGCGCTCGGCTGGTGGAAAGCCCCGATCATGTTCTTGCCCAGGGGGTGGTTGATGGCGGTCTTGCCTCCCACCGAGGAATCGACCTGCGCGAGGAGCGTGGTGGGCACCTGGACGTGGGCGATTCCCCGCTGGTAGGTCGCGGCCGCGAAGCCCGTGAGGTCTCCCACCACGCCACCGCCGAGGGCGACCAGGACGGTCCGGCGATCGGCCTGGGCGGCGAGAAGCGCGTCGAAGATGCGGTTGAGGGTCTCCCATGTCTTGAAGGCTTCGCCGTCGGGAAGCGCGATGCGCAGGCAAGCCGCTCCCGCGCGCTCGAGGGTCGCGGCGAGGCGCTGCGCGTAGAGCGGCGCGACCGTCTCGTTGGTCACGATGGCCGCCGTGCGTCCCGTCACGTGCGCCCGGAACAACTCCGCCTCGTCGAGCAGCCCCTCGCCGATGTGGATCGGGTAGGAGCGCTCGCCCAGCTCCACCATGAGTTTGGCCGTCATGGCGCCTGTCCCGTGGTCACGCCGTGCTCCCGGAGGGCCGCCAGCACGCGGCTTACGAGGGTGGCCGCGCTCTGGGATCCGGTGTCGACGATGATGTGGGCTGCCTCGCGGTACAACGGATCGCGTTTCTCGAGCAGCCCGGCGAGCGTGCCCTTGGGATCGTCCGTCGCGAGCAGCGGGCGGCCGGAATCGTGGCGCGTCCTCTCCCACAGGCTCTCGAGGCGGGCGCGCAGGTAGACGACCGTTCCTTCCCGGCGCATGAGGCGGCGATTCTCATCCGCAAGGATTGCGCCGCCGCCCGTGGCGATGACGCACCCGGGACGTGCGGCGAGCTCCGCGAGCACACCCGATTCGCGCCTCCGGAAACCTTCCTCGCCCTCGAATTCGAAGATGGTTGCGATCGGCACGCCGGTACGCTCCACGAGCACGCGGTCGGTGTCGATGAATTCGAGCCCGGCGCGTTGCGCCAGGGTCTTGCCGACCGTGGTCTTGCCCGCGCCCATCATGCCGACGAGGAAGATGGTTCCGCTGCCCATGGTCCGAGGATAGCCGAAAAAAAGCCCCGGATTCCCGGGGCCCTTGGAGCTGTGGAGAGATGCTTCAGCGAATCGTGAGGGTGTCCTTCACGATCTTGGGTGTGACGAAGATCAGGAGCTCGGTCTTGTCGTCCTGCTTGACCGTGTTCTTGAACAGGTTGCCCACGATCGGGATATCGCCGAGCACCGGCACCTTCGTGACCGTCGTCTGGGTCGTCTGCTCGAAGATCCCCCCGAGGACCACCGTGTCGCCGTTATCCACCAGCACCTGCGTGGAAACCTGCTTCGTGTCGATCGACGGAATCCCGGAGAAGATCTGGCCCACGGAGTCCTTGCGGACTTCCAGGTCCATGATGATCTTGTCGTCGGGCGTGATGCGCGGCGTCACCGCGAGCTGGAGCACGGCCGGCTTGAACGCTACCGTCGTCGCCCCGCTTGCCGCGGCCGTGAGGTACGGGATCTCCGTGCCCTGGGAGATGATCGCCTTCTTCTTGTCGGCCGTGATCACGCGCGGGCTGGAGACCACCTTGCCGCGGTTGTCGGCTTCGAGGGCGGAGAGCTCGACGTTCACCAGATTGCCGCTTCCGAGGTTCAGGATCGAAAGCGCGAGGGAACCTGCCGCACCCACGACGGGCAGGTTGACGTTGAGCTGTTCCGGGTTGGCTCCTATCGGGATGGTACCGGTGGTACCGGTTCCCTGGAAGAACCCAGCACCGCCCGGATTGGCACCCGGGTACGTAAGTGAAGACGAGCCGCGCGAGGCCGGGTTATTGGTAAGCGGGCTCTGTGTATCGGTCAAGCTGCCGGAAACGCCCAGGTTGTAGTTGCTGGTGTTGAACGCCGACTGGGTACCGAAACGGGCCCCCAGCTGCCTTCCCCACTTGTCGTCGGCGATCACGATGCGCGCCTCGATCAGCACCTGGCGCACCGGCACGTCGAGCTGCAGGACCAGCCGGCGCGCTTCTTCGAGGCGGCTACCCGTGTCCTGCACGAAGAGCGTGTTGGTGCGCTCGTCGATCGTGGCGCTGCCGCGCTTGGACAGGATCTTCTGGTCCTTGTTGGAAAGGAGCTTCTGCAGGTCCTCCGCCTTCGCGTAGGACAGCGCGAAGGACTCCGTGCGCACCGGCTCCAGGTCCGAGATGGCCGCGTTCGCCTCGAGGGCGAGCTTCTCCTTGGCGGCGAGCTCGTCGGTCGGCGCGATGAGCACCACGTTGCCATTCTTGCGCTTCGACAGGCCCTTGGCCTGGAGAATGATGTCGAGCGCCTGGTCCCACGGAACGTCCTTCAGGCGCAGCGTGAGGTTCCCGCCGACGGTGTCGCTCGTGATGATGTTGAGCCCGGTGAAGTCGGCGATGACCTGCAGGACCGCGCGCACCTCGACGTTCTGGAAGTTGAGCGAGAGCTTCTCGCCCGCGTAACCCGGGGTGGAGCTCTGCACCAGCCGGTTCGGATCCTCCTTGACGGGCTTCACCTCGAGGATGAACTGGGTGTCCGTCTGGTAGGCCGAGTACTCCCAGATTCCGCGCGGGTCGATCACCATGCGCGCATTGGCGCCCTGCTCGAAAGTGTCGACGAAGCGCACCGGCGTGCCGAAGTCGCCCACGTCGAGGCGGCGCACGAGGTTGCGGGGCACGTTCGTGTTGAGGAAGTCGACCACGACCTGGCGGCCCTGCTGGCGAATGTCGATCCCCATGTTGGGCGACGAGAGATCGACCACGATGCGGCCCTCTCCCGAATTGCCGCGGCGGAAGTCGACGTCGCGCAGGTTGTAGCGCACCCCGGCCGAGGCCGGCGCTTCCGCGAAGACCGTTGCGGCTCCCGAAGGCGAAGTAGCCACGGCGGCGCCCGTGCCGGCCGCTTGCGCGCCGTCGATGGTGATGACCAGCTGCTTGCCGTCGACCGCCTGCGTGTACCCGAGATTGCGGGCGAGGTTCAGGACGAGGCGGGTGCGGGTCGCGGTCTGGACCACGGACACGCTGCGCAGGTCGCCTTCCCCGGCCTCGACCTGGTTGCGGTTGAGCCCGTTCACGGTGTCGGGCAGGTCGATCGCGATGCGCGGAGGATTCGTGACGGTGAAGCCCTGGGGCACGCCCTGCAGGGGCTCCTTCATCCCCACCTTCACGAGGATCTTGCCGCCCTGGACGGAAGAGAAATCGATCGACTCGACCGAGTTCTTGGCCGTGCCCTGGGCCCAGGCGAGCGGCGCCGCGAGGGCGAGGACGAAAGCGGCGAGCGCGGCCCCGAGCCTGCCGGGTGATGGGATGCGGAACGTCGTTGTCACTTTTTGTCCCCTTTGCCGGTTTCCTCCAGCAGCGGCAGAACGCTTTGCCGCTCGGCCCAATCACCGGCGCTGTCTTGAACGATTTCCTTGAGCTTGATGTCGTTTTCGGTCACATCCGTGATCAAGCCGAAGTTCTGGCCCATGTAGTTGCCCTTCTTGACCCGGTACAGGGTCTTGTCGGCGCGCACCAGGGCGTACGTGTCCTTGCCTTGCGAAAGCGTTCCCACCATCTTCAGCTGCTCGAGCGGGAACGCCTCGAGGGGCTCCTTGCGGCGATTCAGGTCGGGAGCAAGCCCGCCGCCGGCGCCCTCCTTGGGCGCGCTCAGCTTGCGCGGCTTGAACGGATCCGGCAGGTCGAAGCCCTCATACGTGAAGGGCTCGAACGGCTTGACCGCGGGAAGCGGCTCGATCTTGCGCGGAAGCCCCTTTTCGGAGTCGCGCACGAATCGCCTCAATTCGTCGCCCTCCGAGCTGCAGCCTCCCAGCACGACGAGCGCGATGGGCACGAGCAGACGCTTCATCATTTGCCTCCCGGCTTCTTCTTGGCGTCCTTGGTCGCCTTGCGCTGCTTGGCGACTTCTTCCTCGTCAAGGTAGCGGTAGGTCTTGGCCACCGCCTCCATGGACAACGCCCCGTCCTTCGGCGGATCGATCTTGAGGTCGGTGAGCAGCACGATGCGGGGCATCTTCGCCACGTCGCTCGCGAACGCGCCCAGGTCGTGGTAGTTGCCGGTGACCTTGATGCTGACCGGAAGCTCGGCGTAGAACTCGGTGAAGTTCTCCTTCTCCGCCGGCTTGAAGAGCTCGAACGCGAGGCCTCGCCCGAGGCCGGCCTGGTTGATGTCGATGAGCAGCGCGTCCATCTCGCTCTTGTTGGGCAGCTGCTTGAGCAGAGCGCCGAACGACTGCTCGATCTCCTGGCGCTGCTGCTTGTACGCCTCCAGGTTCACCGCGAGGCGCTTCTTCTCGAGGAACGTCTCCTTCTGCCGCGTGACGTCCTGGCGCCCCTTCTCGATGTCGTCGGTCTGGGACTTCCACAGGAAGAAGAAGGCGGCCACCTGGATCGCGATGAAGATCAGGATGAAGGCGCCGGCCTTGATGGGCCAGGGCCAGTTGCCCGGCTGCTTCGGGTCCAGCGCGCGCAGTTCTTCGAGGAGGTTCATTTCTTCGCCGCCGTCTTGGGTGCGGACTTACCGGAAATATCGTCGGACTGGGCGCGCTTGATCGAGATGTTCATGTTGAACTCGTTCACCCGGGTGCTCGGATTGCCCGGCGCGGGGACCGCCTTGATCTCGATGAGCTCCGGGTTCTCCAGGTACGGGGAGGCGCCGAGGTTGCGCATCAGCGTAGACACGCGCGCGTTCGATTGCGCATAGCCGACCACGTTCACCTTCGGCCCGGTCTGCTTGATGGACTTGAGGTAGACGCCTTCCGGCAGCTGGCGCAGGAGCTGGTCGAGCAGCTGCACCGGCTCCGAGCGATTGGCCTGCAGGCCTTCCACCACGCGCTTCTTGGCGAGCAGCGACGCGGTCTCCTCGCGGATCTTGTGGATCTCCTCGATCTGCTTGTCGAGCTTGTCGATCTCGCCCTTCATGTAGGCGACATTGGCCTTCTGCTGCGTTACCTGGGCATCGAGGAAGAGCCAGACCGCGCCGGCCGCCAGCACGCCCATCAGCGCCGCGAAGCCCGCGAGCGCGAAGAATTGCTGCTCGCGCCGCTTGCGCTTTTCCTCGCGGTGCGGAAGTAGGTTGATGCGGATCATGACGGGTCGAACCTCCGCATCGCCAGGCCGCAGGCCACCATGAGCGACGGGGCGTCGATGGTGAGCTGGCGCGGCTTGATCTTCGAGGAGAGCGCCATGTTGGCGAACGGGTTGGCGACGACGGTGTGGACCTGGGTGCGCTGGGCCACCATTTCCTCGAGGCCGTCGAGCATCGCGCAACCGCCCGTGAGCAGGATGTGGTCGACCTTGTTGAACTGGGTCGAGGTAAAGAAGAACTGGAGCGCGCGCTGGATCTCCAGCACGATCTTCTCGTTGAACGGCTGCAGCACGTCGGGACCGAAGTTTTCGGGGAGGTTGCCCACGCGCTTGGCCGCCTCCGCCTCCTCGGGCGGCATGTCGAACTGGCGGGCGATGTCCTGGGTGAGGGAATTGCCGCCGATCTGCTGCTCCCGCGTGTAGACGGTCTGGCCGTTATGGACCACGGTGACCCGGGTGACCGTCGCCCCGATGTCCACGATCACCGTCACCTCGCTCTCGGAGATTCCGGAGCTCCCGCCGCAGATCAGCTCGAATGCGGTCTGGGCCGCGTAGGATTCCACGTCCATCACGACCGTCTTCAGGCCGGCGGCCTCGGCCGCGGCGACGCGGTCCTCGATCTTTTCCTTGCGGGATGCCGCGATGAGCACCTCGACTTCCTCTTCCCCGGAAGGCGCCGGGCCCAGGACCTGGAAATCCAGGTTGACCTCGTCCAGCGAAAACGGGATGTACTGGTTCGCCTCGCCCTGGACCTGGACTTCCATGTCCTCTTCCCGCTGGTTCCCGGGGAGGATCACCTTCTTCGTGATGACCGCCGCGGCGGGCAGCGCCAGGGCGACGGTGCGGATGCGGGATCCGAGGGCCTTGTGCGCGCGCTTGATCGCTTCCCCGGCCGCCTCGATGTTCGCGATGTTCCCGTCCACCACCGTGTCTTTCGGCAGGGGCTCGATGGAGTAGCGCTCGACGCGGTAAACGTTACGGCCAGCCTCCGCGATCTCCACCATCTTGACCGAGGACGAGCTGATGTCGCAGCCCACGAGGGGCGGCGCTTTGGCTTTCAGGAAATCGAACTGGGCTGCTAATTTTTCTTTAAGCATGGTGGAAGGTTAGCACCCAAACGGAGAATCTACTTTAGATGCTAGCAACAAGTACTAGGCCTGTAAAGCATTTTGTGGCAAGGCCTTAGCGCCTTGCGCGGTGACTATAATGGGGTCGGTAAATTGAACCCGCGGTCCGCCCGGCAGCCTGACAAGGCCGTGCAGCCGCTCGCCCTTGCCCGATGACCTCCCGCTGGTGGTTCTACCCGGCCCTGATCGCCGTCTCCCTGGCCCTGGTCGCCGCCGGGGTGGGAGCGCTCACCGTCGTGCTGCTTTGGCCCAACCTGCCCAGCCTGGAGGCCCTCACCGACTACAAGCCCAAGATCCCGCTGCGCATCTATAGCGCCGAGGGGGACCTCATCGGCGAGTTCGGCGAGGAGAAGCGGGCGGTCGTGAAGATCGGGCAAGTGCCGCAAGTCATGAAGGCGGCGATCCTCGCCGCCGAGGATGACCGTTTCTATCAGCACGGGGGCGTGGATTTCGCAGGCGTCGTCCGGGCGGCCTTCGCGAACCTCCAGGGGCGCAAGGAAGGCGCCAGCACGATCACAATGCAGGTCGCGCGCACGTTCTTCCTCACACGGGAGAAGACCCTCGCGCGCAAGATGTCGGAGGTCCTTCTCGCCTTCAAGATCGAGGCCAACCTCACCAAGGACCAGATCCTCGAGCTCTACATCAACCAGATCTTCCTGGGCCAGCGCGCCTATGGCTTTGCATCCGCCGCCAACGTCTATTTCGGCAAGAACCTCCAGGACCTGACTCCCGCGGAGGCCGCGATGCTCGCCGGTTTGCCCCAGGCGCCTTCCCGGCAGAATCCCATCGTCAATCCGAAGGGCGCGCGCAAGCGCCAGCAATATGTGCTGCGCCGCATGCACGAGGTGGGCTGGCTTTCCGACGAGCAGTACCGGGCGGCGCTCGCCGAGCCCCTGCACCTGAACAGCGCCGAGCGCGAGACCTACGCCCTCACGGCCGATTACGTGGCGGAAATGGCGCGGGCCGCGGTCCACGAGCAGTACGGCGACGCGGCCTACGTGAACGGGTTGCGCGTCTACACCACGATCCGGCGCAAGGACCAGGAGGCGGCCGACGAGGCCCTGCGCCAGGGAGTGCTCGAGTACGACCGCCGCCATGGCTATCACGGCCCCGAGGGCTATGTCGCCCTGCCGGCGCCCGGCGGCGACGTCGACGACGCCATCGAGGAGGCCCTGCAGGAACGAGAGACGGTAAGCGACCTGGTGCCGGCCGTGGTGATAGCGGCCTCGGCCCGGGAAGTGAAGGCGGTGATGCGCCATGGCGACGAGGTGACCGTCAGCGGCGAAGGGCTCAAGTTCGCCGCGCGGGCGCTCGTGGATCGCAATCCCGATCGCGCGATCCGCCGTGGCTCGATCATCCGGCTGCAAGCCGGCGCGAAGGGGGCCTGGAGCATCGCGCAGGTGCCTCGCGCCGAGGCGGCGCTCGTGTCCGTCGATCCGGCCAATGGCGCCATCCTCGCCCTGGCCGGCGGCTTCGACTACAACGCCAACAAGTTCAATCATGTGACCCAGGCATGGCGCCAGCCGGGGTCCAGCTTCAAGCCGTTCATCTATTCGGCGGCCCTGGAAAAAGGCTTCACCCCGGCGACCGTGCTGAACGACGCCCCCTTCGTGATAGACGCCGCGAAGACCGGCGGCCAGCTATGGGAGCCCCACAACTACGACAACAAGTACGACGGTCCCATCCGCCTTCGTACCGCGCTGATGAAATCCAAGAACATGGTCTCGATCCGGCTGCTGCAGGCGATCGGGCCGGGGTATGCGCAGGATTACATCCAGCGGTTCGGGTTCGATCCCAAGATGCACCCCGCATACCTCACGATGGCCCTGGGCGCGGGTTCGGCCACGCCGCTGCAGATGGCGACCGCCTATTCCGTATTCGCCAACGGCGGCTATCGCGTGAAGCCGTGGTTCATCGCGCGCATCGAGGAACACCGCGGAGGGACCCTCTACCTGGCCAGGCCGGAGACCGCAGGCGTGGATGCCGAGCGGGTGCTCGACGAGCGCAACGCCTTCCTCATGACCACATTGATGCGCGACGTGGTGCGCCACGGCACCGCCGAGAAGGCCATGTCGCTCGGCCGCCAGGACCTTGCCGGCAAGACCGGGACCACCAATGACCACGTCGACGCCTGGTTCGCTGGCTTCCAGTCGAAGATCGTGGCGGTCGCATGGATCGGTTTCGACACGCCGGCGAGCCTGGGCAACAACGAAACCGGCAGCCAGGCGGCCTTGCCCATCTGGATGGGATACGCCGGGAAGGTCCTCCAGGGAGTCCCGGAAGCGGAGCTCGTGCCGCCGGCGGGCATCGTCGCGGTGAACATCGATCCGGCTACGGGACTGCGCGACCCCGACGGGCACGACCATACCCTCGAGTATTTCTACCAGGAGTCGCAGCCCCCTTCCAGCGAGGAAGGCACTTTCGCGCGCGACGGGAGCCGTCCGCCGGAAGAAGTGAAGAACCAGATCTTCTGAGCGCAGCCTGCGGAGGACCATGAGCAAGTCCCGATCCCGTCGCGACGTCAACATGCGCCGGCATCTCGCCTATATCGCCGCGCGCTTGATGGCGGAGGATGGCGTCGCCGACTACGGCGCCGCGAAATGGAAGGCGGCGCGGCAAGCGGGGATAGCCGACGGCAACCTGCTGCCCGACAACCAGGAGATCGAGGCGGCGCTGCGCGAGTACCAGGGGCTCTACCAGAAGGACGACCAGCCGGGGCACCTGCGCCGCTTGCGCGAGATCGCCGTCAAGGTGATGCGCGATTTCGAGGATTTCCGTCCCGTGCTGGTCGGCTCGGTCCTGTCGGGGACCGCGGGACAGTTCTCCGACGTGGACCTGCAGCTCTTCACCGACGATCCCAAGGCCCTCACGCTTTTTCTGCTGAACCGCCGCTATCGCTTCGAGGAGTCGAGCCGCCGTGTTCGCCGTGGCGAGCAGCTCGACCAGGTGCCGCGGATCCGGCTCGAGGTCGAAGGCGTGCCGGTCAGCCTCACCGTCCTGGACCGGGACGACGAGCGGGTGAGCCTACGGTCGCGTGCGGACCCGGAAGTTCTCCAGCGCGCCCGCCTCGAGCAGGTGGAAGCGCTGCTGGGCCGCTAGGCGGTCCGCCTTTCAGGATTCCCGCAGGCGCCGCGCCGCGTCGATCGCGAAGTAGGTGAGGATTGCATCGGCGCCCGCACGCCGGAAGCAGACGAGGGATTCCATCATGCACGCGTCGCCGTCGATCCAGCCCTGGGCACCCGCGGCCTTCAGCATCGCGTACTCGCCGCTCACCTGGTAGACGAAGGTCGGGACCTCGAAGCGATCCTTCACCCGGCGAACGATGTCCAGATAGGGCAGGCCGGGCTTGACCATCACGAAGTCGGCTCCCTCCTCGAGGTCGAGGGCCACCTCGTGCAGCGCTTCGTCGGAGTTGGCCGGATCCATCTGGTATGTCTTCTTGTCGCCCTGGCCGAGTTGCGCTCCGGAGCCCACGGCGTCCCGGAACGGCCCGTAGAAACCCGAGGCGTATTTCGCTGCGTAGGCGAGGATCCGCACCTGGATGAATCGCTTCCTATCGAGAGCGGCCCGTATCGCGCCGATGCGGCCGTCCATCATGTCCGAGGGCGCAACGATGTCTACGCCCGCGTCGGCGTGTGTGAGTGCCTGCTTCTCCAGTACGGCCAAGGTCTCGTCATTGACGACATATCCCTCGGAGTTGACCAACCCGTCCTGTCCATGGGACGTGTACGGATCGAGGGCCACGTCGGTGATGATCCCCATCTCAGGGAAACGCCGCTTGAGCTCCCGGACGCAACGGGGCACCAGGCCCTTTTCGTTGTGCGCTTCCTCTGCGCCGGGGGTCTTCCCGGAAGCATCGATTACGGGAAAGAGAGCGATGGCGGGAATGCCGAGGGTGAGTGCTTGCTCCACGATGGGGAACAGTCGGTCGATGCTCGTTCTGGTCACCCCGGGCATGGAAGCCACGGACTCGACGACATTCGTGCCTTCGCGAACGAAGACGGGAAGGATCAGGTCGTCAGGGGCAAGGCGCGCCTCGCGGACGAGACGGCGGGTGAAGTCGTCGCGGCGAGCCCGGCGCATGCGACGAGCGGGAAAACGGCCCAGGATGGAAGTCATGTGCGGGGGACGATAAAGGGCGGGAACTTTAGCATGGGCTCGTTGCTCCTACGGGCTGAAGGGTTACTCCTTCCCCGCTTCTCCTCCCTGAGCGGGCGCCTTAATCCCAATTAAGGCATTTTTGGCCCCGGCTTTACTCCCCTTTAGCCGGGGCTTTGTTTTTCCGGCGCGCGAGGTGGGCGAGCGTCGAGGCGGCCTCGGAAATGCCGTCGCCTTTGAGGCTCGAGAAAAGCTGGATGGTGGTGCCCGGCCAAAGCGTCGACATTTCACGGCGAACGAGAGTGAGGGCGGCTTGGGCAGCCTGCTTGGACAGCTTGTCCGCCTTCGTGAGAAGCACATGGGTCGGGCGTCCGGCCTCCCGCAGCCAGTCCAGGAGCCGGCGATCGAGCGGGGTCAACGGATGGCGGGCGTCCATGACCACGATCACCCCCGCCAGGGATTCGCGGTTCGCTATGTAGGAACCGACGAGGAATTCCCAATGCCGGCGTACCTCTCCGGGGACGCCCGCGTAGCCGTATCCCGGCAAATCGACCAGGATCGCATCGGTACCGAGGGAGAAGAAATTGATGAGCTGCGTGCGCCCCGGCGTCTTGCTCACGAACGCGAGCCGCCTGCGGCCCACGAGCGAATTGATCGCGCTCGACTTGCCCGCGTTGGACCTCCCGGCAAAGGCGAGCTCCGGCGCCGCAGGAGCGGGAAATTCCCCGGGATCGTGGACCGACAGGGTGAATGCTGCCTTTTCCAGGGCGAGCCGGGCGGCGCCGTCGCCCCTGGTGGCCTTGGGGCGGCGCGCTACGGTAAAATCCCGTGTTTTGGGCAATCCGTCGCCTTTGCCTTTGCCACGAGGTCCTCTGATGCGTGTGTTCACGGGTTTTGCCGGGGTCATGTTGCTAGTGTACGCAGGCGCTGCTGCTCCGGCGGCGGCGGTTCCCGCGGCGAAGCCGGACATGGAACGCGGCAAGCAGATCGCGTCCACGGTGTGCGTGGCCTGCCACGGGGCCGACGGCAACAGCACGGTGCCGGCCAACCCGATGCTCGCCGGACAGCAGGGGGGATACATCGCCGCCCAGTTGGCCGCCTTCAAGGCGGGCACACGACCGAGCCCCATCATGCAGGGAATGGCGGCGGGACTCTCGCCCGACGACATTCGCTCCGTCGCCGCGTGGTTCGAATCGCAGAAGCCTGCCGCGAGGTTCGCACACGACAAGGCGCTGGTCGACCGCGGACAGCAGATCTGGCGCGCGGGAGTGAAGGCTTCGGGCGTCCCCGCGTGCGCGGGTTGTCACGGGGCGACGGGAGCGGGGAACCCGGTGCAATACCCGCGGCTCGCAGGACAGTATCCCGACCTGAGCCTCGGCTGGTTGAAGGCCTTCGCCTCGGGGGCGCGCCCCCATCCGGTGATGGGCCCCATCGCCTCGGGGTTGACGGAAGCCGACATGAAGGCGGTCGCGGAATACGCCTCGGGCCTGCGCTGAGGTCTAGGCAGGCAGGGCCGGCGCCGCGGGCGCATTGCGCTCCTGCGGGCGTGACGGGTTCGCCGCGAGCCGCGCGCGATCCTTTCCTTCCCGCTTGGCCTCGTAGAGCGCGGCGTCCGCGGCGCGCTGCAGCGACTCGGGGTCCGATCCATGCAGCGGAAAGAGGCTCACTCCGATGCTCGCGCCGATATTCGCCACGGCGCCGTCCAGCGCATACGGCTCGCGCAGCACGATGCGCAGCTTCTCCGCCACGGCGAGAGCCCCTTCGTCGCCCGTTCCGGGAAGGATCGCGAGAAACTCGTCGCCCCCCAGGCGCCCCACCGTATCCGACGCCCGCATGCATTTGCGCGCGCGCTCCGCGACCGCCGCGAGGACGCGGTCCCCGGCCGAGTGGCCCCAGGTATCGTTCACGCTCTTGAATCCGTCGAGGTCGAAGAGCAGCACCGCGAAGACTTCTTCCGCGCGACGAGCGCGTGCCGCCTCCTGGGCCAGGCGGTCCCCCAGCAATGCGCGGTTCGGCAGCCCCGTGACCGAGTCGAAATGGGCCAGCCATTCGATGCGGCGCAACGCGGTGCGCGCAAGGGCCTGCGCGCGGCGAAACGCCACGAACAGCACGGCGAGCGCGACCAGGGAACCCGCGACGAACCACGCGACGTAGCGCCGCAGGCTCCGTTCGATGAGGATGCGCGCGAGCGAACGGTCGCTCACCCTGGTCGTAAGCGACTCGATCGTGGCATCGAGGGTGGCGCCCACCTCCGCGGCGACCTTTTCCGCGTTTCCTGCCGCCGATGCAGCCGCCTCGCCGCCGTGCTGGGTCCAGGCGGGCGCCACGGAGCGCGCATGCACGACCAGCAGTCGGGCCTGGGGCACGAGCACGTCGAGGGACGGGATCGCGGGTCCGTCGTCGGCGCGCAGCGCATCGAGCCGGGCGTGGATCTCGGCGGAGCGGCGCTCGACATTCCGGAAGGCCCCGGCCCCGCCGGTGGCCGCGCCCAGCCGAGCGGCCGCGACCAGCTCGTTCACCTGCACTCGCAGTGCCTCGAGGGCGTCCTGCGCCTGCTGGACCGCCATCACTTCCTCGTGCAGCTCCGATTCGCGCGCGAGATCCGACACCACGAGGAAGGCGAGGCCGAGAATCGTGAGCCCAGCGACAGCCAGCCCGAGCGCCACGAGCCGCTCCGCGGAGGGCAGGATCGAGAGCTTCACGGACCGCGGGCGAGGGCGAACGACTCGCGCGCGGCCGCGAACGTCGCCGCGAGCTCGGGCTCGCCATGGGCGGACGAAACGAAACCGGCCTCGTACGCCGACGGGGCGAAGTAGATGCCGCGCTCGAGCATCCCGTGGAAGAAACGGCGAAAGGCCTCGCGATCGCATTGCATGACTTCCGCGAACGAGCGCGGCGGTTGCGCGCGGAAGAAGACGCCGAACATCCCGCCCAGGCTCGCGCCGCTGAAGGCGACGCCCGCCTCGGAAGCGGCGCGGCAGAGGCCCGCGACGAGCGCGGCCGTCGTCTCGCCGAGCCGGTCGAAGAACCCCGGCTGCAACACCCGCTCGAGGGTGGCGAGTCCCGCGCTCACCGCCACCGGATTGCCCGACAAGGTGCCGGCCTGGTACACCGGCCCCATGGGCGCGAGCTTTTCCATGATCTCGCGCCTTCCCCCGAACGCTCCCACCGGCATTCCTCCGCCTATGACCTTGCCCAGCGTCGTGAGGTCCGGGCGAACCCCGAAGATGCCCTGCGCGCCCTGGGGGCCGACGCGGAAGCCGGTCATCACCTCGTCGAAGATCAGCAGCGCGCCGTGCTTCGTGCAGGCCGCGCGCAGCCCCTGGATGAACTCGGCGCTGGGGCGCACGAAATTCATGTTGCCCGCCACGGGCTCGAGCACCACGGCGGCGATGTCGTCGCCGTAGCGGCGAAACGCGTCGTCGACCTGCTGGGGGTCGTTGTAGTCCAGCACGAGCGTGTGCACGGTGAGCTCCGCGGGCACGCCGGCGGAGGTCGGATTGCCGAAGGTGAGCGCCCCGGAGCCCGCCTTCACCAGGAGGAAATCGCTGTGGCCGTGGTAGCAGCCTTCGAACTTGACGATCACCGAGCGCCCGGTAAAGCCGCGCGCGAGGCGCAATGCGCTCATCACCGCCTCGGTCCCGGAGCTCACCAGCCGCACCTGCTCGAGCGACGGAAGGCTCCGGGTCAGCAATTGCGCCATGCGAAGCTCCAGCTCCGTGGGCGCGCCGAACGACAGTCCGCGCGAGGCCGCGTCGCTCACGGCCGCGAGCACCTCCGGATGGGCGTGGCCGAGGATGAGGGGCCCCCACGAGCCCACGTAATCGACGTATTCGCGTCCGTCGACATCCACGACGCGCGCGCCGCGTCCTTCGCGAATGAACACGGGAACGCCGCCCACGGCGCCGAATGCCCGCACGGGTGAATTCACGCCTCCGGGGATCAGCTGCCGGGATTGCTCAAACAGCTCGCGGCTGCGCTCGTACATCGCGGCTCCTTTCCGGAATCGATTCGAAGAGCGAGCTGATCGCCGCGGCCGCAGCGCGCACGTCCGGGGCGTCGAAGATCGCGGAGATCACGGCGAGCATGTCGGCGCCCGCCGCGATCACGCCGGCGGCGTTGGTGGCATCGATCCCGCCGATCGCGGCCACCGGCAGGCTGCCGGCAAGCCTGGCGGAGGCGAGCGCGTGCAACGGCGCGAGGCTCGCATGGGGCTTCGTGGGCGACGGGAAGATGCTGCCGATCGCCACGTAATCGGCGCCCGCCGCCTTCGCGGCCGCCGCCCGCGCCGGATCCGAGTAGCAGGAAACGCCGATGATGGCGCGGGGAAGCCGCGCGCGAGCCTCGCGCACCGGGGGATCGTCGCGGCCGAGGTGCACCCCGTGCGCCCCCGCCGCCGCGGCGAGGTCGATGGAATCGTTCACGATGAACGTGGCATCCCAACGTCGGCACATCGCGGCCAGTGCGAGCGCCTGTTCGAGCGCGGCGGCGGGCGCAAGCCGCTTGGCGCGGTATTGCACGAGCGCCGCGCCTCCGGCGAGGCATGCCTCGACCTTCGCCACGAGCGCGCCCGTGTCCTCGATCTCGGGCGTGATCGCGTAGAGGCCGCGCATCGGGATGCGCTCACTTGTCATCGCCATTCCCGTTCGATTCCCGCGCCCAGAACAGGCGATCGGGAAGGTATTGGCCCATGCCCGGCCGGAAGGCGTGCGCGAGCGCCTGCCAGGTGTACTCCTGGGCCTCGTAGACCGCGTCGCCGATGTCGAGGCCGCGTGCCAGGTTGGCGGCGAGCGCAGCGGCGAGCGTGCAGCCCGAACCGTGGTAGCTGCCCGGCAGGCGCTGCCACGAATCGGAGCGCAGCACCCCGCCGCGGTGGTAGAGGGTATTCACGACTTCCGCGGTCGCATCGTGGGTGCCGGTCACCAGCACGTATTCGCAGCCCGTGTCGAGGAGCGCTTGCGCGCACTCCGCGAGGCTCGCCTCCTCGCCGTCATCCTCGCCCGCCAGTCGGCGCAATTCCGGGATGTTGGGCGTGACGATGGTGCTTTGCGGGACCAGGAGCTCGCGGATGGCGCTCACCATGTCGTCGCCCGCGAACTCGTCGCCGCGCCCCGAGGCGAGCACCGGGTCCAGGACCAGCGGCACGTCGGGATAGTCCGAGACCACCTCCGCGACGACGGTCACGATCTCGGTGGATCCGAGCATGCCCATCTTGAACGCCGCGATGGGCATGTCTTCGAGGATGCAACGCGCCTGGTCCGCGACCCAGTCGGGATCGATCGCGAGGAAGGACTCGACCCCGGCGGTGTCCTGGACGGTGAGGGCCGTGACCACCGAGAGCGGGTAACAACCCATGCTCGCGAGCGCGAGGATGTCGGCCTGCAGGCCGGCGCCGCTGGTGGGATCGGAGGCCGCGAACGTGAGGACGGCGGGAAGGGACAGGGCGGGACCGTTCATGGAGGACGCGAGGCGCTTGTGCGGGGTTACACTTGAAACCCGGCTCGCGTTGCGCGCGCCAACCGGGGGTGGATACGATGTTTCAGGGAGCGCGCGCGTCCCCGCATTCTACTCAACCGCACCTACGTTCGCCTATGCCTTCGACCGTGACGGCTGCCGTGCCGTACAAGACCTGGCGCTGCCTGGCCTGTGGATTCATCTACGACGAGGCCGCGGGCTGGCCCGATGACGGAATCGCCGCCGGCACGCGCTGGGAGGACATACCTGCCGGCTGGTGCTGCCCGGAGTGCGGCGCGCGCAAGGACGATTTCGAGATGGTGGAGTGTTGAAGTCTCCCGCCCAGGCGCGAGCCTTCACTTCCCAAAGGGGTTGAAAAAGGCCGGATTAACGGTTGTTTTAGCTGAATAAAAAGGATAACCTGAACATCGGTTGAGGAGGAGGCCAGCGGCTTGTCGGGAGGCGCGGCTACCGCCGGTGGCTGCCGCCTTCGAAGGCATGGCGAACCCGATTTTCCGGGAAGCGGGCCGGCGTAGAGACTTGAGGAAAGCGTGGCGGACTCCAAGAACCTCACGGGCGTGCGCGTGATGGTCATCGACGACAGCAATACCATCCGGCGCAGCGCGGAGATATTCCTCATGCAGGCCGGATGCCAGGTGATCCTCGCGGAGAACGGATTCGACGCGCTCGCCAAGATCGCCGACCACCAGCCCGACCTCATCTTCGTGGATATCATGATGCCGCGCCTGGACGGCTACCAGACCTGCGCCCTGATCAAGAAGAGCGGAAAGCACCGCGCCACGCCGGTGATCATGCTGTCCTCGAAGGACAGCCTTTTCGACCGCGCGCGGGGGCGGATGGTCGGCTCCGACGAGTACCTCACCAAGCCGTTCACCAAGGAGAGCCTGTTGAAGGCCGTGGAAGTGCACCTCGCGCAGCGCAGTCCCGCGTGAAACGAACGAACCAATCGATCCAGATGACGGAGTGCAGATAGATGGCAATCAGAAAAATCATGGTGGTGGACGATTCCCCCACCGAGCGCGCGTTCATGGAGGGCCTGCTGAAGAAGCGCGGCTACGAGGTATTGCTGGTCGACAGCGGCGAGGCGGCGATCGAGCGCTCGAAGAGCGAGCAGCCCGATCTCATCCTGATGGATGTCGTGATGCCGGGGCTCAATGGCTTCCAGGCCACGCGTGCCATCACGCGCGAGGAGAAGACCAAGCATATCCCCGTGATCATCTGCACGACAAAGGACCAGGAGACCGACAAAATCTGGGGGCTGCGGCAGGGCGCGAAGGACTACATCACCAAGCCGCTGTCGGAAAGCGACCTGCTCGAGAAGATCAAGGCGCTGAGCTGATCGAATGGCGCGGCGCACCGGACTTCGCGAATTCCAGATCTCGGTCGCCGAGCGGCTGCGCACGGCCGCCACGCGCGCCGCGCTCTCCTCGAAGCTGGGCTTCCAGGTGGGCGCCGACAACTGGTTCGTCGCCCTGCACCAGGTGAGCGAGGTGATCCCGGTGGCCGCTGCGGTCCCGGTGCCGCTCACCCACTCGTGGTTCCGCGGCGTGGCCAACATTCGCGGAAACCTCTACAGCATGGTGGACTTATCCGCGTTCCAGGGCGGCGATCCCACGAGCCCGGGCATGGAGCGGCGCGTGATCCTGGTCTCGGACCGCCTGGTCGCGGGCGCGGGCCTGCTCGTGTCGCGGATGCTGGGACTTCGCAATCCTGAGCAGTTCGCCGCGGCGCCGCGCCCCGCGGACGCCCATCCGTGGGTGGGCGGCGTCTACACCGACGCGGGCGGCACGCGATGGCTGGAGCTCGATCTTCCCGCGCTCGTTCGAGAGCCGCGGTTCCTGGAAGTAGGCGCGTAGGAGAGCGAAATGGCAAAGGCACAAACGATAAAGCCGAAATCGTCGATCGCGGATTGGTTCAGGCGATTGACCGCGCCGAAGGCGAAACCCGCGGCCCGACCGCCGGGCACCATCCAGTCCTCGACGATGACGAACATCGCCGCTGGCGCAACGGCGGCGCGCGCGGCGGGCAAGCCGGGCGCGGCGGCCAAGAAGCCGGCGAAGGCGGCCAATCCCGGCACGTCGCTCGAGCGCTTCCGCCTGCCGGTGATCGGAAGCAGGCCCGTCACCGCGCAACTGCAGGTGCTGGGCGCCGCGGCCGTGCTGCTGCTCGCGATCGCCGCGTTCATGACCTATCAGGACACGACGCTGCGCACCCGCAACGCGACCTTCGTGACGATCGCATCGCAGATGCAGTTCCACACGCAGCGCCTGGCCAAGGCGGCGGGCATCGCCGCTCGAGGCCAGCCGAACGCATTCGTGCAGCTGCAGGACAGCCGCGACCAGTTCGCCCACTACCTCGAGATCCTTCAGAAGGGAGGGGTTGCGTTCGGCGTGAGCCTGCCCGGCGCGGCGACCAACGACGAGCTGAAGAACCGCATCGACGAGCTGGCGCAGCGCTGGCCCGAGAGCGCCAACGCGGCCACCGCGATCCTCAACGCCAAGAACGACCTCGTGGCCCTCGCGCGCAACATCTCGCAGATCCGCGCCGTGTCCGAGGACATGGCCAACTCGTCCCTGCAGCTGACCGCCCTCATGTCGCAGTCGGGCTCGCCACCCACGCAGGTGATCCGCGCCAATCGCACGACCTTCCTCGCCGAGCGCCTGGGCCGCGGCTCCGCGGAGATCCTGGGCTCCGAGACGATCGAGCCCGAGGTCCCGTTCCTGATCGGCAAGGACACCAACGAGCTGCGCGAGCTGGTGAGGGGCCTGGAGAGCGGCAGCGACTCGCTGGGGCTCGTCGCCCTGCGTGACCCGGAGACGCGCGCGAAGCTGGCCGAGTTGAAGCAGCAGTTCGGCCAGTTCGAGCAGAACGTGAGGCCGATCCTGCGCGAGCTGCAGAAGCTGGTATCGGCCCGCCAGGCGGGGGTGAAGCTGGTAACCGCGAGCGAGCAGCTCCAGACCGCGGTCGCCCGCACCCAGGAGGCG
>JAAOZZ010000209.1 GCA_012274175.1 Betaproteobacteria bacterium | reverse complement strand
GATGCGCTGGCGCTGGCCGCCGGAGAACTCGTGCGGATACTTCTCGCCGTCGCGGGGCGCCAGTCCCACGTCGGTGAGCAGCTCGCCCACGCGCCGGCGCAGCGCGCGCTCGTCGCGGATGAGCCCGTGGGAGCGGATCGGCTCGGCGACGATCTCGCGCACCCTCCAGCGCGGATTCAGGCTCGCGTAGGGATCCTGGAAGATCATCTGGAAGCGTCGGCGCATCGCGAGCATGTCCGAGCGGCGGGTGATCCCCGCGAGGTCCACGCCGTCGAAGCGCACCGCGCCGCCCGTGGGCGCGTAGAGACCGCAGATGAGGCGCGCCACGGTCGACTTGCCGCACCCCGACTCGCCTACGAGCGACAGGGTCTCACCCCGGTCGATGGCGAAGGTGACCCCGTCCACCGCCTTGAGGATCTGCCGCGGCACGCGCTCGAGGACGCGATTGAGCCACGGGCGCGAGACGTCGAAGTCGCGGGACAGGTCCCGGACCTCGAGCAGCTCAGCCATGCACCGCTCCCTCGCTCCACCCGGGACGGGCACCGATCGCGGCGCGCTCGGGCGCGTGCAGCCAGCACGCGGCGAGCGTGCCATGGGCTTCGAGCAGCCCCGGGCGCTCGGCGCGGCAGCGGTCGAACGCGCGGGGACAGCGCGGGTTGAAGGCGCAGCCCGCGGGGATCGCGTCCAGCCGCGGCATCGAGCCTTCGATCTGGGGCAGGCGCTCCGTGTCCTGGCCCACGGTGGGGATGGACCCCATGAGCCCCGCCGTGTAGGGATGCTGGGGATCGTGGATCACCGCCTGCACCGGGCCGATCTCGACGATGCGCCCCGCGTACATCACCGCGACGCGATCGGCCGTCTCGGCGATCACGCCCATGTCGTGGGTGACCAGCATCACCGCCGTGCCGTGCTCCCGGCCCAGGCGCTTGATGAGCGTGATGATCTGCGCCTGGACCGAGACGTCCAGCGCCGTGGTGGGCTCGTCGGCGATGATGAGCCGCGGATTGGCGCACAGGGCGAGCGCGATCACGACCCGCTGGCGCATTCCCCCCGGGAACTGGTGGGGATAGTGGTCGATGCGCCGCTCGGGCGCGGAAATGCCCACCTCGCCCAGCAGCTCGATCGCCCGGGACCGGGCCTGCGCGGCCGTGAGCGGGAGGTGCGCCTGGATCGTCTCCACCAGCTGCTGTCCGATGGTGTACAGCGGATCGAGGGACGTGAGCGGATCCTGGAAGATCGCCCCGATGCGCCGTCCCCGGATCCTGCGCAGCGCCTCCTGCGGCAGGTTGTCGATGCGGCTGCCCTCGAGGCGGATCTCGCCCCCGGCGATGCGGCCCGGGCGCTCGAGGAGGCCGATGATCGCCGTGCCGGTGATGGACTTGCCCGCGCCCGATTCCCCCACCACGCCCAGCACCTCGCCGGGCGCGATGTCGAAGCTCACGTCGTCGATGGCCACCAGCGTGCCGCGCCGCGTATTGAACTCGACGCGCAGGTGGCTCACCTCGAGGAGCGCTCCCGTCATCGGGCCTTGGCGAACTTGGTCTCGCACTCGCCGATGCGTTCCTTGCTGCGCACGATCGGATCCCACTGCTGGGTCACCTGGCTCGCGAGCTTGGCCGACAGGTAATAGCGCGTGCAGGGTTCCGTCACCAGGGTGAAGGTGTGCTGGGAGGCGGTATGGAAGCCCTTGCGCGGTGGAACGTCGACGGTCACCTGGTGGGTGCCGGGCGGTACCACGGCGCGATTGCCCGGCATGGCGTTGTGCTCGTCCACGCGATTCACGATCACGCCGATCACATTCGGATCCGCCGAGCGGACCGTGTCGTTCTCGATGATGGAGTAGGGCTGGTCGAAGGGACCGGTGGCGGCGGTGGCCGCGGCGGCTGCGCAGAGGACGGAAGCGGCTATCAGGATGCGTTTCATGGAAATGCCTTTCATCGCGACGCTATCGCAGCCTGGGGTTGAGGGCGTCGCGTAACCAGTCCCCCAGGACGTTGATGGCGAGCACCAGCGCGACCAGCGCGGCGCCCGGGAATACGGTGATCCACCATTCTCCCGACAAAAGGAAATCGTTGCCGATGCGGATGAGGGTGCCCAGCGACGGCTGGGTCGCCGGCACTCCCACCCCCAGGAACGACAAGGTGGCCTCCGTGATGATGGCCTCCCCGATGTGCAGCGTCACGAGCACGAGCACCGGCCCGAGCGCGTTGGGCAGCACATGGGTGAACATGATGGCGAGCGGATGTCTTCCGATCACCCGGGCCGCCTGCACATATTCCTTGTTGCGCTCCACCAGGGTGGATCCCCGTACGGTGCGCGCATAGCGGACCCAACCGGAGGCCGCTATGGCGAGCACCAGGACGTAGACAGCCAGATCGTCGGTAAGGTCCCGGGGAAGTGCTGCGCGCAGCAGGCCGTCGACCAGGAGCGCGATCAGGATGGCGGGGAACGACAGCTGTACGTCGGCCACGCGCATGATGAACGCGTCCACCTTGCCGCCCACGTAGCCGCTCACGAGCCCCAGGCTCACGCCCGTCACCATGGCGAGCATGGTGGCGATCACGCCCACCAGCAGGGACATGCGCGAGCCGAAGATGATCGCCGAGAGCACGTCGCGCCCCTGGTCGTCGGTGCCCAGCAGGTAGGCCGAATTGCCCTGGGCGGTCCAAGCCGGCGGCGTGAACGCGTCGAGCAGGTTCAGCGTCTTCAGGTCGAACGGGTCGTGGGGCGCCACCCACGGGGCGAAGAGCGCGGCGAGCAGGCACACGGCGGTCACGAGGGCCGCGACGACGACCCCCGGACGGCGGCGGAAGCTGTAGAAGAAGTCGCCGTCGATGAAGCGGCGCAGCGCCAGGATCATCAGCGCTCCGACCGCAGCCGCGGGTCGACCAGGTAGTAGAGCAGGTCCACCACCAGGTTGATCACCACGAAGATGAGGCCGATCAGGCACAGGTACGCCGCCATCACCGGGATGTCGGCGAACTGCACCGCCTGGATGAAGAGCGCCCCATGCCGGGCCACTGGAACACCTGCTCCGTGATGATCGCGAAGGCGATGATGCCGCCCAGCTGCAGTCCCGTGATCGTGATCACCGGGACCAGCGTGTTCTTGAGGGCGTGGCCGAAGTTCACCGCGCGCTCGCCCAAGCCCCGGGCGCGGGCGAACTTGATGTAGTCGCTCCTCAGCACCTCGAGCATCTCCGAGCGCACGAGCCGCATGATGAGGGTGAGCGGAAAGAAGCCGAGCGTGATGGAGGGCAGGATCAACGCCTTCAGTCCCGATTCCGTGAGCAGGCCCGTCGACCAGAAGCCCAGCTGCACCGTGTCGCCGCGCCCGAACGAGGGCAGCAGGCCCAGCCACACCGCGAAGATGAGGATGAGGAAGATGCCGATGAGGAACTTGGCCAGCGACACGCCCACGAGCGAGGTCGTGAGCATGGCGCGCTACAGCCACGCGTCGCGATGCAGCGCCGTGTATACGCCCACGGGGATGCCCACCGCCAATCCGATGAGGGAGGCCACGAGGGCGAGCTCGAGGGTCGCGGGAAGCCGCTCGGCCAGCAGCGCCGACACGGGCCTGCCGATGCGCAGCGACATGCCGAAGTTCCCGCGCACCGCGTTGCCGATGAAGGTCGCGAACTGCAGGTAGAACGGGCGGTCGAGGCCGAGGGTGTGGCGCATCGCGTCCCGGTCGGCCTGGGTCGCCTCGGGAGGCAGCATCTGCGCCACCGGGTCGCCCACGAAGTTGAAGAGCGAGAACGCGATGAGCCCCACGACGAGCATCACGAGCACGCCCTGGAGGGCTCGGCGCAGGACGAACGCGATCAAGCGGCCGCCCTCGGGCTCTTGGCGGTGGGCATGTCTTTTCGTCTCCCCGGGTGAGGCCCTACTGTGCCGGATCGGCGCACGGCAAGTCAATTTGCGCGAACGCCCCGCGCATCCCCGTTCCCGGCGCCGAACCTAGCCCGACAGGTGGGCGAGGATGCGCCGGTCGGTGCGGCCGAGGCGGGTAGAATTCATGGCTCGGCGGCCGCGAGCCGCGCCGGACGCCTCCCGCGCCCGACCAACGGGGGATCCCATGAGCCAGACCGCGCCCGACCACGACAATCCCATGGGTACCGACGGCTTCGAGTTCGTCGAGTACACCGCCCCCGACCCGCGGCTCCTGGGCGCGCTCTTCGAGCAGCTCGGCTTCACCGCCGTGGCCCGCCATCGCTCGAAGGACGCGCTCCTGTACCGCCAGGGGGAGATCAACTTCATCGTGAACCGCGAGCCCGACAGCTTCGCGCAGTCGTTCGCGCGCGTGCACGGCCCCTCGGCCTGCGCCTTCGCGATGCGCGTGAAGGACGCGGCGCAGGCGTGGCAGCGCGCCCTGGACCTGGGTGCGAAGCCCTTCCACGGCAAGGTGGGCCCCATGGAGCTGAACATCCCCGCGATCCAGGGCATCGGCGGCAGCCTCATCTACTTCGTCGACCGCTACCAAAAGTCCCTCTCTGCCCCGGGAGAAGGCGTGGCTCCCTCTCCCCTGGGAGAGGGCCGGGGAGAGGGTATCTCCATCTACGACGTCGACTTCATCCCGATCGAAGGCGCGCAGCGCCACCCGCGGGGAGCGGGCCTCACCCGCATCGACCACCTCACCCACAACGTCTACGCGGGCCGCATGGACGTGTGGGCGCGGTTCTACGAGAAGCTCTTCAACTTCCGCGAGGTGCGCTACTTCGACATCCAGGGCGCCAAGACCGGTCTCACGTCCCGCGCGATGACGAGCCCCTGCGGCAAGATCCGCATCCCCATCAACGAGCCTTCGGACCGCAAGTCCCAGATCCAGGAGTACCTCGACGCGTACCACGGCGAGGGCATCCAGCACATCGCGCTCGCCACGGACGACATCTACGCCACGGTGGAGGCGCTGCGGTCGCGCTCGGTGCGCTTCCTCGACACCCCCGACGCATACTACGAGCGCGTCGACGCGCGCGTGCCCAACCATGGCGAGGACCTCGAGCGCCTGCGGGCGGCCGGGATACTCATCGACGGCGAGGGCGTGGACAAGGACCGCCGCGAGGACAAGCTGCTGCAGATCTTCACCGAAACCGTCATCGGCCCGATATTTTTCGAGATCATCCAGAGGAAGGGCAACGAGGGATTCGGCGAGGGCAACTTCCGCGCGCTCTTCGAGTCGATCGAGGCGGACCAGATCGCCCGCGGCGTGCTGTGAGCGCGGGGACGCCATGAACGACCAGGCCGTCGACGCGCCGCTGGAATACCTCCCGGGCTTCGGCTCCCACCACGCCTCGGAGGCGGTGGAAGGCGCGCTGCCGGTCGGGCAGAACTCGCCGCAGCAAGTCCCCTTCGGTCTTTACGCGGAGCAGCTTTCGGGCTCGGCCTTCACCGCTCCGCGATCCCAGAACCTGCGCTCCTGGCTCTACCGGCTGCGGCCCTCGGCCATGCACTCGCCCTTCCGGCGCATCGGCGAGGGCCGCCTTCGCACGGCCGCGTGCCTCGAGGTGGAATGCTCGCCCAACCGCCTGCGCTGGTCGCCGCAGCCGGCGCCTTCGCAGCCCACGGACTTCCTCGACGGCCTGGCGACCTTCGCCACCAGCGGGGACGCGCGGGCGCAGCGCGGAGCGGGCGTGCACCTGTATTGCGCCAACCGGTCCATGGAAAGCCGCGTGTTCTACGACGTCGACGGCGAGCTGCTCATCGTCCCGCAGGAAGGCGCGCTCACCCTGTGCACGGAGTTCGGCCGCCTGGCACTCGGTCCCGGCGAGATCGCGGTGGTGCCGCGCGGAGTGAAGTTCCGCGCCGAAATCCTCGGGCCCCTGGCGCGCGGATACGTCTGCGAGAACTACGGCTCCCCCCTGCGACTGCCGGAGCTGGGACCCATCGGCTCGAACGGCCTCGCCCAGGCGCGGGATTTCCTGGCGCCCGCGGCGGCGTTCGAGGATCGCATCGGTCCCATGGAAGTCGTGGCCAAGCAGGGAGGGCACCTGTGGACCGCCCATTTCGACCAGTCGCCCCTCGACGTGGTGGCGTGGCACGGCAACTACCATCCGTACAAGTACGACCTCGCGCGCTTCAACGCGGTCAACACCGTGACCTTCGACCATCCCGATCCGTCGATCTTCACGGTGCTCACGTCGCCGTCGGACACGCCGGGCACGGCGAACGTCGACTTCGTGATCTTCCCGCCCCGCTGGACCGTGGCCGAGCACACGTTCCGCCCGCCGTATTTCCACCGCAACGTGATGAGCGAATTCATGGGCCTGGTGCGCGGCGAGTACGACTCGAAGCGCGGCGGGTTCGTCCCCGGGGGTGCGAGCCTGCACAACGCGATGAGCGCCCACGGACCCGACCGCGCGTCCTACGAGAGCGCCGTGGCGGCCCAGCTTGCACCGCAGTACCTGGGCGAGATGCTGGCGATCATGTTCGAAAGCCGCTACCTCTTCGATCCCACGGCCTACGCGCTGGAATCCCCGACGCTCGACCGCGGATACGACGCGGCGTGGGCGGG
>JAAOZZ010000208.1 GCA_012274175.1 Betaproteobacteria bacterium | reverse complement strand
GCGCCGTTCAGTCGCTCGACGCCGCCCCGAATCGCCGCTCGGCGTCCAGCATCAACGGGGGAAGCCCCGCGAGGTTGCCGCCTGTCCTGCGGGCGGCATTCTCCCGTTCCAGGGTAGCGAGGAACGTCATGGGGCCCGAACGGATCGCTCCGGTGGGACAGATCTCCTCGCACGCGCGCGGCATGTCGAGGGGCCTCGCCTTGCCGGGCGTCTGGCAGAAATTGCACTTCTCCATCTTGCCCGCCGTCGCCGAGAGCTGCGGCGCGCCGAACGGGCACGCCCAGGCGCAGAATCCGCAGCCGATGCACTTGTTCTGGTCCACGGTCACGATCCCGTTCTCGGCGCTCTTGCTGATCGCCGAGACGGGGCACGCGGAACGGCACGGCGCGTCGCCGCAGTGCATGCACGCCATGGAGACGTTCATCGCCTTCACGGCGGGAAACGTCCCGGTCTCGATCTTCACCACCTCGCGCCACCGGGGGCCGATCTCGACCTCGTTCCAGGTCTTGCACGCGATCTCGCAGGCGTGGCATTTCACGCAGCGCTCGTGGTCGAAATAGAAGCCGTGTTGCACGATTCCCCCCGTCAGGTTGGCGCGGCGGCCGCGCTCAGGGCGCGGGCCGCACCCGCACCTTGCATTCGTTGTAGCAATTGGCCCCGGTGATGGGACTGGTGTGGGTGTCCATCAGGTTGTTGGAGTGTGCTCCCTTGCCCTTGGCGACGGAGCCCATGGCCCAGTGGCCGAATCCGTGGCCGTGGCGCACGCTGATGCACCCGGGCACCAGCCCCTCCACCACCTTCGCCTTGATGCGGATGTGGTCCTTCGGGGATTCCACGATGGCATAGGCGCCGTCCACGATGCCGTACTTCGCCGCGTCGACCCGGTTGATCTCCATCCAGTTCTCGCCGCAGATCTCCATGAGGAAGGGGTTGTTCTGCGTCACGATGTTGCAGTGCATGCTGAGCTTGGAATGGGTGAGCTGCAGCGGAAACTCGTCGTCGGGAATCACCGTGCGCTGCACGAAGACGGGATAGGGATCGAACCCGGCGTCCGCATAGGCCTGGGAACGGATCTCCACCTTGCCCGAAGGGGTTGCCAGGCCCTCGGGCACCCGGTTGTAGCGCACGGGGCCCGCCCAGAAGCCCTTGTGCTTGAGCTCCTCCAGGGATATGGGGATGTCCTTCATCATGAGCTCGCCCCAGTCCTCCCACTTCTCGTAGGGGAAGTGCTGCGCCCATCCCATCTTCGCCGCGAGGCCCTTGACGATCTCGTACAGGGGCTTCGCTTCCCCCACCGGGGCAACCACGGGCTGGCACAGGATCACTTCGGGACCCAGCCACATGCCGTTGCGGATCTCGGCCTGCTCGTAGAACGAGGTTTCCGGCAGCACGATGTCGCATTCGAGCGCGGTCTCGCTCATGAAGAGCTCGATCGCCACGCCCAGCTCGAGGTGGCGGAACATCTCCTGCACGCGATCGCGGTTCGGGTCGCTCATGACCGGGTTGGTCGACTGGACGAACAGGCCCTTCACCGGATAGGGCTTGCCGTCGATCACCGCGTCGGGAAGGCGGGAGTTCGGGAGGTCCGGTGCCAGCGGATAGCCCATGGCGATGTGCAGCGGCGGCTTGCCCGGCTTCGCCTTCGCGGAGTCGGGAATCACCACCGGGGCGGCGAGCGGCGCCCAGTCCTTGAGATTGAGGTTGCCCGGCTTGTCCACCTCGCCGCAGAGGGCGTTGAGGATGTAGCAGGCGCGCGCGGCGTCGGCCCCGTTGGTGTAGTAGCCCGAGCCCTTGAAGATCGCGGACATGGAAGGCTTGGTCCGGGCGAACTCCCGCGCGAGGCGCGTGATCGTGTCGGCGCCGATGCCGCAGATGCCCTCGGCCCACGCGGGCGTGTAGCCCTTCTCGCGCAGGTGGTCGCGGAAGCCCTCGAAGCCCTCGCAGTAGCGGGTCACGAAATCGCGGTCGTAGAGGTCCTCGTCGACGATCACCCGGCACATCGCGAGCGCCATGGCGCCATCGGTTCCCGGGCGGATGGGAACCCATTCGTTCGCCTTCTGCGCGGTCTCGGTGAAGTTCGGGTCCACCACCACCAGGCGTGCGCCCTTCTTCTTGGCCTCGATCAGCGCGCGGCTCTCCCAGAGCCCCTGGTTGGCGCCGAGGTTGTTCATGCCCCACAGCATCACGTAGCGCGAGTTCGCGAAGTCGTGCATCGGGAACACGTGGCCGAAGAGGGTGAGGCAGGCGGCCCGTCGATCCTGCTCGCAACCGGAAGTGTGGGTGTAGTTGTTGGGCGAGCCGTAGAGATCTCCCAGCAGGTGCCGGAAGAAGACGGTATTGGGGTCGTGGTGGCAGGTGTACGCCACCGCCTCCGGTCCCCACTTCTCGCGGATCGCCTTCAGCTTGTCCGCGATGAACGTGAAGGCCTCGTCCCAGGAGATGCGCTTGAATTGTCCCGGCTGGCCCTTGGGATTGGTGCGCAGCATCGGGTACTTCAGGCGATCGGGATCCCGCGGCAGGTACGAGCTCGCCATCCCTTTCGCGCAGCGCGAGCCGATGTTGTTGGGCGACTCGGGGTTGCCCTTGTGGTAGACGATCTTCCCGTCCCGGACCAGCACTTCCGTCGGGCATTGCCACGGACAGGTGTAGCAGAAGCTCTTGATCAGCTTGGCGCCCTTGACCTCCGCCAGTCGAGCTCCCAGGTCGTCGACTTTCGCATTCATCGGTTCTCGCTCCGTGGCGCTTCGCCGGGACATTATGGTTTATCTCGAAGGATACCCATATGCGTTTCGCGCAACCCCCCGATGATCTGCCCGCGGGGACAACTCAGGCCTGTTTCATCGCGCGCCGGCGCTTCGCGGCGCCGGTGGTCGACTTGGGAATCGGTCCCAATTCCCGCTCGATCTCCTCGACGCTCGGCTGCGGACCCTTGGGAATGCGGGAGAGCGTCTCGGCCATCGCGCGCAAATGGGCCGCCGTGGTTCCGCAGCAGCCGCCTATGATGCGCGCGCCGGCATCGCGGGCGAGGCGGGCATAGGAGGACATGATCTCCGGGGTCCCGTCGTAGCGGACCTTCATGTCGTCTCCCATCGCGGGCAAGCCGCAGTTGCTCTTCGCGACGATGACCTCTCCCGGCACCGCACCCTGGGCGAGCCCGAGCACGGAGTCCAGGAGCTGGGCCGGACCCACGCCGCAGTTGGCCCCGAAGGCGATCGGCTCGCCGGGGAGCGACCGGGCAAGCCCCATGGCGGCCGAAGGCCGGATGCCCATCATCGTATGTCCGCCCATGTCGAACGTCATCGTCGCCACGAAAGGCAATCCCGCCCGCATCGCGCCGCGCACGGCCGCTTCGAGCTCGTTCTCCGCGAACATGGTCTCGATCCAGGCCACCTGCGCGCCGCCGTCGCGCAGCGCTTCGGCCTGCTCGTGGAAGGCTTCCTCCGCATCGGCGAGCGTGCGGGGTCCGAGGGGTTCCAGCACGTCGCCCGTGGGTCCCATGGAGCCCGCGACCACGACCTGGCGGCCCGCTTTTTCCGCGATGTCCCGGGCGAGCTCCGCGGCCGCGCGGTTCAGCTCCCGCACCCGACCCTGCAGCTTGTGCAGCGCAAATCGGAAACGGTTGGCGCCGAATGTGTTGGTGAGGATGATGTCGGAGCCCGCGTCGACGAATCCCCGGTGGATCGAGCGCACGTTGTCGGGCTGCTCGACGTTCCAGAGTTCCCCGGGCGCGCCGTTGGCGAGCCCCAGCGCGAAGAGGTTGGTCCCCATGGCGCCATCGGCGAGGAGGACTTCGCGGGACGCGAGCAGGGCGGTGATGGGATCGTTCATGGGGACCTCTGGGGTTTGCATAGGGTTCGCGCCCGATCTCGCCGTCACGACGCCACGAAGATGCCGTCGGCGCGCACCTCCACGGGGAACGTGCGCACCGGCTGGAAGCCTTCGCAGCGGCCGGTCTCCAGATCGTACTCGCGGCCGTGCCAGGGACACACCAGCAGGCCGTTCTCGATGCATCCCTGGGAAAGCGGCCCGCCGGCGTGCGGGCAACGGTCGTCGAGCGCGCGATAGCGCTCGCCGACGCGGACGAGCACGACTTGCGTTCCCGCGACGACCACCGCCTTCAGCTCGCCGTCGGCGAGCTCGCCGGGATCCGCTGCCTTGTGCCAGGTGACGGCATCGTTCATGGCCGTGCCTCCGGGAATGGGTTCAATGGCATGCCGCCGCGCCGGCGACGCCCGGGAGCGGCGAGGCGCGCCCCTGCTCCGCGATCCGCTTGCGTGCCGCCATGTATTCGCGCGGCATGTTCACCGCATCGACTGCGAGCAGCGCGTTGTTCCTGCGGTACAGGAGCGCGAAGCTGCCGTCGCGCGCGCTGCCCCGCTCCTCGATGTCGTCGTATCCCTCCGGCATGCCCGCCGATTGCAGCTTGAATTCGTACTGCTGGGACCAGAACCACGGGACCTCGGCGTATGCGCGGCTTTCTCCGCACATGTTGAGCGCGGCGACCTGGGCCTGGTCGATGGCGTTTTGGACCGACTCGAGGCGCAACCTGCGCTTGAGGAGCGCGTTGGGATGGCTCGTGCAGTCTCCGGCGGCGAAGATCAAAGGGTCGGCCGTGCGGCAATGCTCGTCCACGAGGATTCCCCCGTCGCACGGCAATCCCGCGGCCTGCGCGAGCTCCGCGTTCGGTACGGCTCCCACGCCCACCACGGCAAGATCGGCCGGCTCGAGCCCGGAATCGCAGCGCACCCCGGAGAGCCTTTCGTGCGCCTCGAACGCCGTTACCCGGACGTTGCAGCGCACGTCCACGCCGCGGCGACGATGGGCTTCGGCGAAGAAGCGCGAAACCTTCTCCGAGGTCACGCGCCCGAGGATGCGATCGGACGATTCGAGCACCGTCACCAACGCGCCGGCGGCCGAGGCGGTGGCCGCGACCTCGAGGCCGATGTAGCCTCCGCCGACGATCGCCACGCGGCGGCCGGGGGCGAGCTTGCCTCTCAGGCGCAAGGCGTCCTGGAGCGTGCGCAGGTAATGCACGTCGGGCGACTGGCTGCCCGGCACGTCCAGCGTACGGGGCCGGCTCCCGGTGCAGATGAGGAGCTTGTCGTAGGCGATGCGTGTTCCGCCCCGCAAGTGCAGCCTGCCCGCCGCGCGATCGATCGCTTCCACGGGCGCGTGCAGCCGCAGCTCGATGCGATGGTTCTCGTAGTAGGCGGCGGAGCGCAGGTAGAGGCGCTCCACGCTCACCAGGTGCTCGAGGAATTTCTTCGACAACGGCGGGCGCTGGTAGGGTGCGAGCGACTCGTCTCCCACGAGGATCACCCGGCCGCGGAAGCCGTGCTCGCGCAGCGTGCCGGCGGCCTGGGCGCCGGCCTGGCCGCTTCCGACGATGACGAATGTCTCGGGCATTGCCGTGGCTCGCGCGCGCGGCCGTCGGGGGCTAGCCGCGAGGGCGCGGTTCGCCGGTCACGCCCAGGCGAACGAGAGGTTGCAGGCGTGGAAATCGTTGGCGTCGTCGTCGGACGCCGAAAGGACCGCGAAGCCCTTGCCCTGCGGCGCGTTGCCGTTGACGAGGGTGCGGTTCACGATCCAATGGTCCGCATTCCGGTGCCCGAAGACCACGTACGCGACGCCGCCATCGAGAGATACTCCCTGGTCCGGACCCAGCCGCGTATTCATCGGCCGCGGAGTCGTCCATTCGTGGAGCACGGAGGAGCGCGCGGGATCGAGCGAGTCGACGACCAGCGCGCGCTGGATCGGCCAGGCCCAGGACCGGCCGGTGAGCTTGACGCCCCTCGGCGGCACCAGGCACATCACGACGTGGCGATGGGGACCCACGAGCCGGAAGCGGTCGAAGAATGCGGCATCCGCCTGCACGGGATGGCAGCCGTAGGCCTTCTCGTCGCCCGCGCGTGCGGCGGCGATCAGCTTTTCCTGCTCGACTTTCGACAGCAGGCGCGGTGCGCTCCATTCCAGGTTCTTGTACCTGTCGCGATCGAATTCGGGGATCGGAAACCGCTTGCTCATCTTTTCTCCTCCAGGAGTCTTCCGTCCTGCCGCTGGGCGCACGCAAAGCCATGCGCGGGGTGAGGGCGTCGCACACGGCGAATTTAGCAGAACGGTCCCCCCGCCGCGGCTCGCGCAGGCATGCTTGTTTGGCAGGGGAGGCATGCAGAATAGAGGGGGCCTGCCGAACGCGCCGCGTCGCTCACCGGGGCATTACGCTCCAGACGCCGACGGTGTTCGCGGTCCCGCGCTCGTGGGGCGCGGCAGCGGGAAGCGGGTAGCGGGCGAGCTCGACGACTCCGGTGCGCGGGAAGTACGCGCGACCGAGGTCGCCCAGCAGCTTCGAGGTTGCGTCCAGTGCCGGGGACCGCAGCCACGAGGCCAGGCGGATGGCGAGGAATTTTTCGTACCAGACATCGCCGGCGAGCACCACGTCCCAGCGGGAAGGCGCGCCGAGCAGGTCTTCGCCCACGAGCTCCACATGCGCGTCGTTCAGCCGCGCGTTGGCGGCGATCGCCTCGAGGGAATACGGGTCGATGTCCGCCGCTTCGACGCGGCGGGCTCCGGCCTTCGCGGCGGCGATGGCGCAGATGCCCGAGCCGGAACCGAAGTCGAGAACGGTGCGGCCGCGAAATTGCGACGGGTGGTCGAGGATATAGCGTGCGAGGGCCCGGCCGCCGGGCCATGGCATGCCCCAGTAGGGCGCGGCGAGTCCGAGGCGGCCCAGCCAGGTTTCCTGCGCCCGCCACAGCGCCTGGAGGTCGTGCGCTGCGTGCAGGCGCAGCTCCGGGCACAGGCCGGCGGGCCCGATCGCGGTCGAGCGCCGGAGGAATTCCGGAAAGTCTCGCGCAAGCGTCCGATCGCCTCGCGACGATGAAAGCGACTCGCGGCCGGCGTGTCGCGGGTCATGTTTTGGGCGCATGGGCGGTATGTCGATCAAGCATTGCAGATAGTGGGGAAGATTTCGATATCTATTCTTCTGTGGAGGTATGCTGCGAAAAAACGATCTTCAAGATACCGGAGTGGGCGCGAAGGCCGGGAACACGGTCGCGATCGAGAATAGCCAGGAGGGGCGGGATTGCTTACCCAGCAAATCATCAGCGGATTGGCCACGGGCAGCCTTTACGCCCTCACTGCCATCGCCGTCGTCGTCGTCTTCCGGAACACGCGGACCATCAACGTCGCCCAGGGCGACTTCTCCATGATCGCCGCGTTCATCGCGGTGCTCTTCCTCAAG
>JAAOZZ010000207.1 GCA_012274175.1 Betaproteobacteria bacterium | reverse complement strand
TCCTTAAGACCAAACCGTGTCCACGCGTCGACTGAAATCCCCGCCCACAATGAGCAAGTCGAAGCGCACGGATTCCTCCACGATCGCCGGGGCCGCCGTGCGAAGCTGGGAAGTGGTGCGCTCGCGCCTCGCGCCCATCATCGGCGAAGACGGGTTTCGAGTCCTCTTGGCCCGCAGCCTGCACCGCGCCCGAAAGGAGCACCCATGGCTTGCCCGCGACGCCGCGCAGGGCGACATCGCCTTCGCGGCGCTGAAGGCGAGCCTCGAAGCCGAGACGCCGGAGCGCGCCGCGAGCGGCAGCCGCGCCCTCGCCACGCAGTTCGATGAGCTGCTGTACGCGCTGATCGGCGAAGAGCTGGCCACGCGACTGATCGGCTCGACCTCAACGATGGACCGAGAGGACGCACAGGAGATCGAGCGATGAAGAAAAGAGTCCCCATTCCGCTCCTCGAAACGCGCGTGCCCGGGCTGGACACGATCCTGGGCGGCGGGCTCCCGGAGTTTTCCTTCAACCTGTTCGCCGGCACCCCGGGCGCGGGCAAGACCACGCTCGCGCACCAGATGATGTTCTCCATGGCGACTCCGCACCGACGCGCCCTCTACTTCACCGTGCTCGGCGAGCCCCCGATGAAGATGTTGCGCTATCAACAGCAGTTCGCGTTCTTCGACGGGGAAAAGATCGGCACGACCATCCGCTTCGTGAATCTCGCTACCGAACTGCTGAAGGGCGGCCTGGGCAAGGTGCTGAAGACCATCCTCAAGGAGGTCGAGGCCGAATCGCCGGGACTGGTGTTCGTGGATTCCTTTCGCTCGATCATGCTCGCGGCCAAGGGCCACGCGGGCGGCGAAAGCGCGCTGCAGCATTTCGTCCAGGAGCTCGGCATGCACCTGTCGAGCTGGGAAGCGACGACCTTCCTGATCGGGGAATACGATCCGGAAGACC
This sequence comes from Betaproteobacteria bacterium, assembly GCA_012274175.1. Classification (GTDB taxonomy): domain Bacteria; phylum Pseudomonadota; class Gammaproteobacteria; order Burkholderiales; family Usitatibacteraceae; genus Usitatibacter. The sequence goes on along the minus strand of JAAOZZ010000207.1, from coordinate 6,932 downwards.
AGAGCAATCCGATATTCACCGTGGCGGACGGATTGATCTGGCTCACGCAGGATACCTACCACGGTTCGATGGTCCGCAAGCTCGAGGTGAAGAAGATGCGCGGCGTGGCGACGCTCCCGGGCCAGCACACCTTTCACATCAGCGGCGAAGGCATGCGGACCTTCCCACGGGCGATCCTGCAAGCGCCCGAGGGAAAGAAGGGCAAGCCCGTGAAGGCCGGTTCCTTGAAACGCATCAGCATGGGCGTGGCGCGCCTCGATCAAATGCTGGGTGGCGGCTTGCCCCAGGGATACTCGGTGCTGGTCGCCGGCCCCTCGGGATCGGGCAAGACCATTATGGCCACGGAATTCCTTTCCGAGGGAGCGCGCCGCGGCGAGAACGGCGTGATCGCGGCATTCGAGAAGAGCCCCGGCCTGGTGCTGAGCCCGGCGCTCGACCGCATGGTGCGTTCCGGGAAGGTGGGCATCGTCAGCACGCGCGCGCTCGACCTGTCCATCGATGCGACCCTGTACGAGCTCACCGAGGCGATCCATCGCCTGAAGGCCAAGCGCGTCGTGATCGATTCCCTGTCCGGCTTCGAGCTCGCGCTGGCGCCCACCTATCGCGAGGATTTCCGCGACTCGATGTATCGCATGATCTCGGTGCTGACGGGGCTGGGCGTCTCCGTGCTGGCCACTTCGGAGCTCGAGGATCGCTATACCGACCTGCGGTTCAGCACCTACGGCACCGCGTTCCTGACCGATGCGATCATCCTGGAGCGATACGTCCAGCTGGAGGACGAGCTGCGCCGCTGCATCGCCGTCGTGAAGGTGAGGAACAGCGATCACAGCAAGGAGCTGCGCGAGTTCAGGATCATCAAGGGCCGCCTCGTCATTGGCGATGCGATCAAGGGATACGAGGGTTTGCTCGTGGGGCGGGCGACCCTCGAACAACTCAGGCCCGCATCGGCCCGTAATGCATCGAAAAAGCGCTAAGGGACCGCAGCGCGGAGAGGCTTCCCGCCTCGGCGAGGAAGTGGGCCGCCTGCGCGAAGAGATCGACGGGCTGCGCGAGGAGGCGATCCGCGCGAAGGAGGCCGCCGTCACCTCGGACGCGGAGCCCGCCGTTCGCATGGCGCTGTTGCGGGAGGCGAACGAGAAGCTGGTGATCACCACGTTTCGAGCCCAGACGGCGACCGAAGTGGCCGAGCACGCCAACCGCGACAAGGAGCAGTTCCTCGCGATGCTGGCGCACGAGCTGCGCAATCCCCTGGCCCCGATCAGCAACGCCCTCGCCATCCTGCGCAGAAATACCTCTCCGAATCCCACGCTCACGTGGGTGCACGACATCGTCAAGCGGCAAGTCGATCAACTGACCCACCTCCTCAACGAGCTGCTCGAGGTATCGCGCCTGACCAGCGGAAAGGTCCTGCTGAAGAAGCGCCCGACCGATATCGCGGAGACCATGCGCTTCGCGGTCGAAGCGACCCAGCCGCTGGTGCGCAGCCGGGGCCAGCATCTGAGCGTGGACTACCCGGCGCAGCGCCTCGTGGTAGATGGCGATCCCACGCGCCTGGTGCAGATCTTCAGCAACCTGCTCCACAACGCGGCCAAGTACACGCCCGAGGCAGGCTTCGTCCGCCTCGCGGCGGCGCGGCAGGGTGAAATGGTGGTGCTGCGCGTGAACGACAACGGCTGCGGCATCGCCGCGGAATCACTGCCCCATGTCTTCGACCTGTTCACGCAGGAAGGGCGCTCGCTCGAGCATGCCCAGGGCGGACTCGGAATCGGCCTCGCGGTGGTGCGTAGCCTCGTCGAGCTTCACGGCGGCACCGTCGGAGCCACCAGTCCCGGTGTCGGGCAAGGCAGCGAGTTCTTCGTGGCGCTGCCATTGATGAAGAACCCGCCCCTCGGAGTGCAAGAGACGAGCGACGGGGCCCTCGAGGCGCCCGGAACGTCGTTTCGAATCGCGCTCATCGACGACAATGTCGACGCGAACGACAGCCTGAGCGCGGTGCTTAGAATGATGGGCCACGAGGTATTCACCGCCTTCGACGGCAACGCCGCATACGAGCTGGTCCGGGAGAGCCATCACCAGATCGTCCTGTGCGACATAGGACTCCCGGGCATGGACGGCTACGAGGTCATCAAGCGCTTGCGCGAGACGATGAAGGGCCCCATGCCCGTGATGATCGCGCTGACCGGTTACGGACAGCCGGAGGACCGCGCGCGCGCCCTCGAGGCCGGCTTCGACCACCATTTGACCAAGCCGGTCGACGTCGAGGCGCTGCTGCGATTGATCGCGGCGCACGGCGAGCGCGCCGTCCCCCGAGCCTAAGCCGCCGCGGGCTCCGCCGCGGCCTTCACCACCGCCGCGATCGCGTCGGCCAGAGCCTGCACGTGCGCGCGGTCTTCGCCCTCGACCATGACGCGCATCACGGGCTCGGTGCCCGAGGGACGCAGCAGCACGCGGCCACGGCCCGCGAGATCGGCCTCGGCGCGCGCCACGGCCTCGCGCACCGCAGGGGCCTGGAGGTCAAGCTTGCCGCGTAGCTTCACGTTGACGAGGACCTGCGGCAGCAGGCGCAGCTCGCGCGTGAAGGTCGCGAGGGACTCGCCCGATCCGACCACGGCGGCCAGCACCTGCAGCGCCGAGATGATCGCGTCGCCCGTCGAATGGCAATCGAGGCAGAGGATGTGACCGGAATTCTCGCCGCCGCATTCCCAGCCGCGCTCGACGAGCGTCTCGAGGACGTAGCGGTCGCCCACCTTCGCGCGCGCGAAGGCGATGCCCATCTCGGCGAAGCGCTTCTCGAGCGCGAAGTTGGTCATGAGCGTCCCGGCCACGCCCCCGTGCAGGCGGCCCTCGGCCTGGCGGTTCTTCACGATGGCATAGAGAAGCTGGTCGCCGTCGAAGAGCGTGCCGTCGCGATCGGCCATCGCGAGGCGGTCGCCGTCGCCGTCGAACGCGATTCCGAAGTGCGCCTCGTGCTCGACCACCGCCCTGCCCATCGCGAGCGGCGCCGTGGCGCCGCAGCCTTCGTTGATGTTCACGCCGTTGGGCGAGCTGCCGATCGGGACGACCTCGGCGCCGAGCTCCTGGAACACGCGCAGCCCCACCCGGTAGTTGGCGCCGTGCGCGCAGTCGACGACGAGCTTCAGCCCGCGCAGCGAGCGTTGCTTCGGGAAGGTGCCCTTGCAGAACTCGAGATAACGCCCCTCGGCGTCGTGCACGCGCTCGGCCTTTCCCAGATGCGCGGACGTGGTCACCGTGAGCGGCGCCTCGAGGAGCGACTCGATCTCGCTTTCCACGGCGTCGGGAAGCTTCATGCCGTCGCCGGAGAAGAACTTGATGCCGTTGTCCTCGAAGGGATTGTGCGAGGCCGAGATCATGACGCCCGCGGAAAGCCGCAGCGCCCTCGTGAGGAACGCCACCCCGGGCGTGGGCATCGGCCCGACGAGGAGCGTGTCGACGCCCGCCGCCGAAAGGCCCGCTTCCAGCGCGGACTCGAGCATGTAGCCCGAGATGCGCGTGTCCTTGCCGATCAACACGGCGGGGCGCACGCGATGAGGCGGGGCGATATCGGCGCGCGAAAGCACCTTGCCCGCGGCGTATCCCAGCCGCAGCACGAAGTCCGGCGTGATCGGGTGCTGCCCGACGCGCCCGCGGATGCCGTCGGTCCCGAAGAATTTGCGGCTCATGGGCTCCCTTGCCCCTCCTGTTTCAGCTCCATCCAGACGTTCAACGCGTCGACGGTTTCCTTCACGTCGTGCACGCGCACGAGGCTCGCGCCATTCTGCACCGCGAGGAGTGCCGCGGCAACGCTGCCCGCGGCGCGCTCGGTCACCGGGCGCCCGGTGAAATCGCCGATCATCTTCTTGCGCGACAATCCCACGGCCACCGGGTAGCCCAGCGCGGCGAGCGCGGGCAGCGCGCGGAAGAGCGCCTTGTTGTGCTCGAGCGTCTTGCCGAAGCCGAAGCCCGGATCGAGCGCGATGCGATGCGACGCGACGCCGGCTGCCTCGAGGGCTCGCGCGCGCGACGCGAGGAATGCGCCGACCTCGCCCACCACGTCGCCATATCGCGGGTCTTGCTGCATCGTGAAGGGCGTTCCCTTCATGTGCATGACGATGAGTCCCGCCTGCGCGCCCGCGACCGCCTCGACCGCGCCCGGCGCGAGGAAGGCGTTCACGTCGTTCACCACCGCGCACCCCGCGTCGATCGCAGCGCGCATCACTTCGGGCTTCATCGTGTCGACCGACACCGCGACGCCCTGCCTCGCGAGCGCCTCGACCACCGGCATCACGCGGCGCAATTCCTCGTCGATGGCGACCGGCGCCGCGCCGGGGCGCGTGGACTCGCCTCCCACGTCGATGAAATCGGCGCCCTCGTCGCGAAGCTTGAGGCCCTGCGCGATCGCCTGGGCCGGATCGAGGAACCGTCCTCCATCAGAGAAGGAATCAGCCGTGACGTTCACGATGCCGAGCACCTTCGCTCGCCCCAAGGAAAAAGGGGTGGCCCATGGCCACCCCTCGAGGTCGCGCGCCTCGCCTGCCGCGTTCAGGCGCTCTCCGCATGCGAAGGCGTGGGCTCCGCCCCGCGGCTGCCGCCGCCGTCGGGAGGCGGCACGGGCTTCGCGGCCACCGGCTTGGGCGGGCGCGGGGGACGTCCGGACATGATGTCCTCGATCTGGTTCGCGTCGATCGTCTCCCATTCGAGCAGCGCCTTGGCCATGGCCTCGACCTTCGCGCGGTTTTCCTCGAGCAGGCCCCGGGCGAGCGCGTACTGGCCGTCGATGATCGAGCGGACTTCCTTGTCGACCGCCTTCATCGTCTCTTCCGACATGTTCTGGTGGGTGGTGACCGAGCGGCCGAGGAACACCTCGCCCTCGTTCTCGCCGTACACCATCGGGCCCAGCGCATCGGACATGCCCCACTCGGTGACCATCCGGCGCGCCATCTCGGTGGCGCGCTTGAAGTCGTTGGAGGCGCCGGTGGTCATCTGGTTCATGAAGAGCTCCTCGGCGATGCGCCCGCCGAAGAGCACGGCGATGTTGTTGAGGAGGTAGTCCCGGTTGAAGCTGTAGCGGTCCTCCACCGGGAGCTGCATGGTCACGCCCAGCGCGCGTCCCCGCGGGATGATCGTGACCTTGTGCACCGGGTCGGTCTTGGGCAGCAGGCGCGCCACGATCGCATGTCCGCTCTCGTGGTACGCGGTGTTGCGCCGCTCCTCCTCGGGCATCACCATGGACCGGCGCTCCGCGCCCATGATGACCTTGTCCTTGGCGCGCTCGAAATCGTCCATGTCCACCAGCCGCTTGGTCCCGCGGGCGGCGAAGAGCGCCGCCTCGTTCACCAGGTTGGCCAGGTCCGCCCCGGAGAATCCGGGCGTGCCGCGCGCGATGATGGAGGCATCCACGTCGGGCGCGATGGGCACCTTGCGCATGTGCACGAGGAGGATCTGCTCGCGGCCGCGGATGTCGGGCAGCGGGACCACCACCTGGCGGTCGAAGCGGCCCGGGCGCAGCAGCGCCGGGTCGAGCACGTCGGGCCGGTTGGTGGCGGCGATCACGATCACGCCCGAGGTGCCCTCGAATCCGTCCATCTCCACCAGGAGCTGGTTCAGCGTCTGCTCGCGCTCGTCGTTGCCGCCGCCCAGGCCCGCGCCGCGCTGGCGGCCGACCGCGTCGATCTCGTCGATGAAGACGATGCACGGCGCGTTCTTCTTCGCCTGCTCGAACATGTCGCGCACGCGCGCCGCACCCACGCCCACGAACATCTCCACGAAGTCGGAGCCCGAAATGGAGAAGAACGGGACCTTCGCCTCTCCCGCAATCGCCCGGGCCAGCAGCGTCTTGCCGGTGCCCGGCGAGCCCACCATGAGCACGCCGCGGGGAATGCGCCCGCCCAGCTTCTGGAACTTCGAGGGATCGCGCAGGAAGTCGACCAGCTCGGCCACTTCCTCCTTCGCCTCTTCCACGCCCGCCACGTCCGCGAACGTGATCTGGTTCTGGTTCTCGTCGAGCATGCGCGCGCGGCTCTTGCCGAAGCTGAAGGCGCCGCCGCGCCCGCCGCCCTGCATCTGGCGCATGAAGAAGATCCACACGCCGATCAGCAGCAGCATCGGGAACCACGACACGAAGATGCTCATGAGGAGCGACTGCTCCTCGACGGGCTGGGCTTCCACCTGCACGCCGTCCTTCATGAGGTCGCCCACCATCCAGGGGTCCTGCAGGCCGGGGGTCACCACGGTATAGACCTTGCCGTCGCGGGAGGTCGCCTTGAGGGAGCGGTTGTTGTCGAGCTTCACCTTGGCGATGTGCCCCTGGCGCGCCTCGTCCATGAAGGTCGAGTAGTCGAGCGCGTTGCCGGCGGCCGTGCGATTGCCGACCTGCATGAACACCATGGTCAGGATGACTCCGATCACGAGCCAGACCATGATGGTCCGAATGGTGTTGTTCACTGGCAAATCCTTCCGCGGAAAATACTTTGAAATTCAGGAAGATGAGTCCAAAACCCGTATATCAAGTTCGGGCGCCGCCGGGTGTATTCAAGCCCCCGGGCGCCGATTGCGTGTTTTTCCCGGGTCGGCGGGCTTCAAGGCGCCTTCAGGCCCCGCGCCAAGAGGTACTGCTCGGCGCTTTCGTCGCGGGAGGCGTCGGGCTTGCGGACCACCACTTTCGCGAAGGCCAGGCGCAACGACTTGAGGTATTCATCATACCCTGCGCCCTGGAAGATCTTGACCAGCAGGGCGCCGTCGCGCTTCAGGTGCGAAAGGGCGAAATCCCGCGCGAGTTCCGCGAGCTCCATGGTGCGCGCCTGGTCGGAGACCGCGATGCCGGTGAGATTGGGCGCCATGTCGGAGAGCACGAGGTCGGCCTTGCGCGCGGCCAGGGCGGCCTCCAGCGCCGCGAGTCCGGCAGCGGCGGTGAAATCACCCCGCAGGAAAGTCAC
>JAAOZZ010000206.1 GCA_012274175.1 Betaproteobacteria bacterium | reverse complement strand
GTTCGGGCCCCATGACGTTCCTCGCTACCCTGGAACGGGAGAATGCCGCCCGCAGGACAGGCGGCAACCTCGCGGGGCTTCCCCCGTTGATGCTGGACGCCGAGCGGCGATTCGGGGCGGCGTCGAGCGACTGAACGGCGCTGGGCGCGGGCGCGGCCACCCGCGGAATTCCAACAGGTCGCCGCACCCGCCCCGGAGCGGGGTGCATCCTTTTTCGATCTCATTCGTCTTCCTGTTGAAGGCGCCGGATTTTCGCCGCGCGCATCCGGGAGTACGAAATTGATGTCCCATGCCCTGCAGTTGCCCCGCCGCAATCCGCGCGCCTTCCTGGCGCTCGCCGCGCTCGCGTGGCTCGGTACATACCTGGCGCTCGATCCGGCCGCCCACGCCCTGGTGGGAGCGCTGCCCGTCGATCGCGAAAGCCGCCTGGGCGACGCGCTGCAGTTCTTCTTCTACGACGCGCCGAAGGTCCTGCTGCTGCTCGCCGGCGTGGTGTTCGTCATGGGCATGGTGAATTCCTACTTCACTCCGGAACGCACCCGGGCGCTCCTGGCGGGCCGGACCGAAGGCGCGGCCAACGTCATGGCCGCGAGCCTGGGCATCGTGACGCCCTTCTGCTCCTGCTCGGCGGTGCCGCTCTTCATCGGCTTCGTGCAGGCGGGCGTCCCGCTCGGAGTCACGTTCTCGTTCCTGATCTCGGCGCCCATGGTGAACGAGGTGGCGCTCGCGCTGCTCTTCGGCCTCTTCGGCTGGAAGATCGCCCTGCTCTACGTCGGCCTCGGGCTCGGCGTGGCGATCGTCGCCGGATGGGTCATCGGGCGCCTGAAGATGGAGCGCTTCCTCGAGGACTGGGTGCGGGAAATGCCGCGCGTCCAGGCCATCGCGGGGGGCGGCGGGCTCGCGCTGAGCGAGCGCATCGACGCCGGCTTCGCCAGCGTGCGCACCATCGTCGGAAAGGTCTGGCCCTATGTGCTGGTGGGCATCGCCCTGGGGGCCGGGATCCACGGCTGGGTGCCGGAAGACTTCATGGCCGGCATCATGGGCAAGGATGCGTGGTGGTCCGTGCCGCTCGCGGTGGCCATCGGCGTTCCGATGTACTCCAACGCGGCCGGCATCATTCCCATCGTGCAGGCGCTCCTCGCCAAGGGTGCGGCGCTGGGAACGGTGCTCGCGTTCATGATGAGCGTGATCGCGCTTTCCGCGCCGGAGATGGTGATCCTGCGCAAGGTGCTCAAGCCGCCGCTCATCGCCACTTTCGTGGCCGTCGTCGCCGCCGGCATCCTCATCGTCGGCTACCTGTTCAACGCGGTGCTCTAAGGGATTCGCCGCGAATTTCCCGTTCCCATCCAACGCAAGGAGAAATCGATGGACATCAAGGTACTCGGACCCGGCTGCGCGAACTGCCGGACGACCTACGCCCTGCTCGAGCAGGTCGCGCGCGACAAGGGCGTGACCGTGTCGCTCACCAAGGTGGAAGACATCAAGGACATCATGGGTTCCGGCATCCTCTCGACCCCCGGCGTGGTGATCGACGGCACCGTGGTGCATTCGGGCGGCGTGCCGTCCCGCGCGAAAGTCGAGCAGTGGCTTTCCGCGGGAGCGCCCTCGAAGGCCGCGATGGTCCCGGCGCAAGCCGGTGGCTGCTGCGGGGGCGGTGCGAAGACGAAGTGCTGCGGCTGAAGGTCGCTCAGGCTGCGGGCCGCGGGACGTGGCAGCACACCTGCCCCGCGTCATCGAAACGCACCTGGCAGTTCTCCACCATCCTGTCGCGCATGCGCCGGCGCGCCCGCTGGATGCGCGACTTGACTGCCGGCAGCGTGAGGCCGTTCGCGTCGGCGTAGGACTTGAGCGTCACGCCGTCGAGGTCGCACTGCCGGATGACATCGCCATCCTCCGGCGAAAGCGCCGAGAGCGTGCGCTCCACGCACCCGGCGAGCTCGTCCACGGGCGCCATGGATTCCTTCTCGTCCACCAGGTCCTCCGGCAGGGGGACGGTGCCCTTGTCCAGGCGCACATGGTCGACCCATGCATTGCGTGCCACCTGGAAGAGCCAGGCGCGCGCGTTGTCGAGCTCGCAAAAGGCCTGGCCCTGGCGCATGGCCTTGAGGAAGACTTCCTGGAGGAGGTCCTCGGCCACGCCCGGGTCGGGCACGCGCCGCACCAGGTAGCCCTTGACCTCGGCATGGTGCTTTTGCCACGCCGTCAGGGCGCAGGCGAAGGCGGCCCCATTCATCACGCCGCCCGCGAAAGCCTGCCCGAGCCCGTCTCGTACCAGCCGCGCGTCCCGTTCACCACGCGCACCACGAGCAGCATCACCGGCACCTCGATCAGCACCCCGACCACGGTGGCGAGCGCCGCGCCCGATTCGAAGCCGAACAGGCTGATGGCCGCGGCCACCGCCAGCTCGAAGAAGTTGCTCGCACCGATGAGCGCGGAAGGGCCCGCGATGGCGTGCGATTCGCCGAGCCTGCGATTGAGCCAGTAGGCGAGCGCCGAGTTGAGCAGCACCTGGACCAGGATCGGCACCGCGAGCAGCGCGATCACCAGCGGTTGCGCGATGATCGCCTCGCCCTGGAAGGCGAAGAGGAGCACGAGGGTCGCGAGCAGTGCGACGATCGACCAGGGACCGATCTTCGCCATCGCGGCGTCGAAAGCCGCCCTGCCCCGCGAGAGCAACGCACGCCGGATCACTTGCGAGACGATCACCGGGACCACGATATAGAGCGTCACGGACACGAGCAGCGTGGCCCAGGGCACGGTGATGCTGGAGATCCCCAGGAGCAGGCCCACGATCGGGGCGAAGGCGAAGACCATGATGGTGTCGTTGAGGGCCACCTGCGACAGGGTGAAGAGCGGGTCCCCGTTGGTGAGCCGGCTCCAGACGAACACCATCGCGGTGCACGGCGCCGCGGCGAGCAGGATGAGGCCGGCGACGTAGCTGTCGACCTGGGCCGCGGGCAGCAGCGGCGCGAAGAGGTGGCGCACGAAAAGCCAGGCGAAGAACGCCATCGAGAAGGGCTTCACCAGCCAGTTCACGAAGAGCGTCACGGCGATCCCGCGCCCGTGCCGGCGAACCTCCTGCAGGGCGCCGAAATCGACCCTCATCAGCATCGGGACGATCATCACCCAGATCAGCGCGCCCACCGGCAGGTTGACCCGCGCGATCTCCAGGCGGCCGATCGACCGGAAGGCGCCGGGCAGGAGCTGTCCAAGCACGATCCCGGCCACGATGCACAGGAACACCCACACCGTCAGATAGCGCTCGAAGACGCTCATGGGCACTGCCGTTTCCGGACCCTTCGTGATTTTTTCCATAGCTACGACATTACTACATTCATCGAAATGTCGAGGGGAAAAGTTCGGCCTCCTTGCCGCGGATCAAACTGGCCGCCTCCGAGGCCGGCAATTGATCCCCGTCACGGACCCGGACGCCCACGCGACTAGGCTCGCTTCATGGAGTATCCGCGCCCGTGGCTGCGCTTCTACGGCAGCCTTCCCCACACCCTCGAATATCCCGAGACGACGCTCTACGAGGCGCTCGCGAGCACCGCGAAGCGCACGCCCGACGCGGTCGCCTATGATTTCTTCGGCACCGAGGCCACCTATCGGGAGCTGATCGCGATGGTGGAGCGCTGCGCCGGCTCGCTTGCGAAGCTGGGGCTCGCGAAGGGCGATCGCATCTTGGTCTCGATGCCCACGACGCCCCAGGCGGTGATCGCCTTCTACGCGGCCAACCGCCTGGGCGCCGTGGCCGCGATGGTCCACCCGCTGTCGGCGAGCGCGGAGATCTCCCAGTACCTCGCCACGAGCCGGGCGCGGATCGCCCTCACCCTCGACGCGTTTTACGATCGCTTCGTCGGACTGCCGGTCGAGCGCCTCGTGCTGGCCCGCATTCCCGATTTCCTCTCGCCCGTGAAGCGCGTCGCGTTCGCGCTCACCAAGGGGCGCAAGATCCCAAAGGTGCCGCCCGATCCACGCGTGCTCTGGTGGAACGATTTCATGGCCAGTTCCGCGCCGGTACGGGCACCTGCGGGCACCGGCCCCGACGACCTCGCCGCGATCCTCTTCTCCGGCGGGACCACCGCCACGCCCAAGGCGATCGCGCTGTCGAACCGCAACTTCATCTCCGAGGGCATGGAGGCCGCGGCGTGGGTCGGATTCCACGGCGGAGACTCGATCCTCGCCATCCTGCCCGTCTTCCACGGATTCGGCCTCGCGGTGTGCGTGAACACGGCCTTCATGGGCGGCGGCAAGTCGATCCTCAACCTCGATCCGCCCGATCACACCCGGCTGCGCCGGCTGGTCAGCCTGGCCTTCACGCCCACCGCGATCGAGCGGCTGCGGCCGCGGGTTCAGCAACTCGTCGACGACGCCCTGGACACCGCTGCCGACCGCGGCTCGATGGAGCTCATCGACGAGCTCGCGTTCCCAGTGCCGTTCCAGGTGATCAGCGATCTCCTCGCGATGCCCACCGAGCGATCGGTCGAGCTGCGCGAGTGGTCCCAGCACCTCACGGCATCGCTGGAGCCCACCGCCGACGAGAACGACATGGACCGCGCCGATGCCGCCCTGGGCCAGTTCGTGCCCTACCTGATCAGCATCGTCGAGGAGCGCCGCGGGAACCTCGGC
>JAAOZZ010000205.1 GCA_012274175.1 Betaproteobacteria bacterium | reverse complement strand
GCCGCGGTCCCGCCCGCCGCTGCTGCTGCCCATCTGGTGGCCGATCACGCCGCCCACCACCGCGCCCAGCACGGTGCCGGGGCCGATGGCCGCTCCGGTGTCGGAGCGCGTGACGCGCCGTTCCTCGTAGCCGCGCACGTGGTCGTTCCAGCACTCTTCGCGCGCGACGGGGATGCGGTCGTGGACCGGGCGCACGGAGATCACGCGCGCGTTGTCGCCGAAGGAATCGGCGAAGGCGGGTGCCGAGACGGCGCCCGCGGAGGCGATGGCAAGAAAAAGAAGTCTCTTCATGGGGGTATTCAGTACGTTCCTCGATAGTTGGGAAGGCCGGGACCGGCAGCCGGCACGCGCGCAACGGGCGGGCGCACGTCGACGTTCACCGGAATCTCCTGACCCGGATCATACGGGAGCCGAGCCTCGAATTCGTGGCCGTTGTATTCGTAGCGCACGTCGTAGGCGACGATGCGCTCGCTCGTCCCGGAAACGGTCCTGCAGCGTTGCACGTCCCGGGTGACGGGCACGCGGTCGACGACCACCTCGCGCGACGGGGCCGCGTCGGCGTCGTGCTCGATGCTGTTGCCGATGAGCCCGCCCACCACCGCGCCGGCGGCGGTGCCGTGGTCGCGGCCCGCGCTGCTGGCGCCGAACTGGTGCCCGATCACCCCGCCGACGATGGCACCCAGCACGGCGCCGGCGCCGGTGGTCTCGCTCGCGGGACGATAGTCGTTGCGCACCGTGCGCCGCTCCTCGTACGCGGTGACCTGCTCGGTGCGGCAGTCGCTTCGCGGCGACGAGACTCGCTGGTAGACGGGCGTGGAGGACACCACGCGCGCCACGTCACCATAGGCTTGCGCGAGCGCCGCGGGCGCGGTGAATCCGGCGGCGGAGGCGATCGCGAGGCCGATAATCGTCTTCTTCAGGTTCGTCATGATGAACTCCCTTGCAGGATGAACGGTCTCGTGTGGGTAAACGCGGCAGGGCAAGTCGCGGTTGACGCAACCTTCCGCTAAGCGGGCCGATTGCGCCATCCGTCGGCTTTCGGCCTCGGGGGAGGCGGGAATCGGGCATCATGCCCGGAATTCAGTCTCGGAGATCCCATGATCCGCACCGCCGGCCTCGCCTTCGCGGCCACACTCGTTTTCGCCGTTCCCGCCCACGCATCGGAATGGAAGCAGCTCGCCGACACGAAGGTGGCCCGCCTTTCCATCGACACGACCTCGGTGCACATGGACGGGCCCAAGACGCGCTTCCAGTACCGCATCGACGCCAAGACGCCGCAGAAGAATCCGGCGACCGGCAAGACCTATCGCTCGACGGTGATCGACATGACGGTAAGCTGCGCGGAAAAGAGCGGTGCCATGACCCAGCTCCTCGCGTTCTCCGAGCCCGAGGGCAAGGGAGCGCTGGTCGATCGCGTCTCGCTGCGCGGAGCGCCCAAGACCATCGTGGCCGGGTCGAGCGACGACATGCTCATGAAGGTGGCCTGCACGGCGAAGTGAGCAGCGCGTAGGTAGTAAAATGCCGCGATGCAAGCCCTCGACGGCATCAAGGTCCTCGAGCTGGGACAACTGATCGCGGGGCCGTTCGCCGGCAAGACGCTGGCGGACTTCGGCGCCGACGTGATCAAGGTGGAGCCGCCCGGCGTGGGCGACCCGCTACGCAAATGGCGCATGCTTCGCAACGGCACCTCCGTCTGGTGGGAGGTGCAGTCGCGCAACAAGCGCTCCGTGTGCCTCGACCTGCGGGAACCCGAAGGCCAGGACATCGTGCGCGGCCTCGCGCGCGAAGCCGACGTCGTGATCGAGAACTTCAAGCCCGGCACCCTCGAAGGCTGGGGACTCGGCTGGGAGCAGCTCCATGCCTTGAACCCGCGCCTGGTGATGCTGCGCATCTCGGGTTACGGGCAGACGGGACCGTACAAGGACCGCCCCGGCTTCGGCGTGATCGGCGAATCCATGGGGGGACTGCGCCACCTCACGGGCGAGCCGGGCCGCGTGCCGGTGCGGGTGGGAGTATCCATCGGGGATACGCTCGCCGCGCTCCACGGGGTGATCGGCGTGATGATGGCGCTCTACCATCGCGACGCCCGCGGCGGCGAGGGCCAGTACATCGACGTGGCGCTCTACGAGAGCGTCTTCAACGTGATGGAGAGCCTGCTGCCGGAATACGATGCGTTCGGCGCGGTGCGCGAGCGCGCGGGCAGCGCCCTGCCGGGGATCGTGCCGTCCAACGCCTACCGCTGCGTGGACGGAAGCTACGTCCTGGTCGCGGGAAACGGCGACAGCATCTTCCGTCGCTTGATGGCGACGATCGGGCGCACGGACCTCGAAGGCGACCCCGCGCTCGCCCATAACGACGGGCGCGCGGCGCAGACCGAACGCATCGACACCGCGATCGGGGAGTGGACGCGCGAGCGCACGCAAGACGAGGTGCTCTCGGCGCTAGAGGCGGCCAACGTGCCTGCGGGGCGCATCTACTCCGTGGCCGACATGGCGCGGGATCCCCAATTCCTCGCGCGGGAAATGATCGTCGAGACCGGTACCGCCGACGGCGCGCGCCTCAAAGTGCCGGGCATCGTCCCGAAGCTGAGCGCCACGCCGGGCAGCATCGCGCATCCGGCGCCGAGGCTGGGCGAGCACACGGCGCAGGTCGCCCAAGGCGGCGGCTGGCCCCGCCGGGAGGATCCGAAAGCGTAGGGGAAAGGAAACTCCCCCGCCGGGGCGCGGTCTTCCTCTATATCCACGTCGAGGCGGTCCTGCCTGTGACGATCCGGAGCCACTTCCTGCTGCTGGTCGCGGACGCTTTCGTGCCGCTGATGCTCTTCGCGGTTTCGATCACCTCCTTATTCGGGTTCGACTGGTTCCTGGTCAAGCCCGCCGACATAGGTGCGCTTGCGGACATACTCGGCCACGGGTGAGCGCGCCACGGGACGAGGAGCTTGCTGCAAGCGCGTAGACTGGGGCCCGCAATGCACGATCCGTAGCACCGAAAAGAATCACCCGCGCCGTGGATGAATCGACGGGGCGGGCCTGTTGACGGTGCGGCGAGCGCTTGCGCGCGGCGCCCATCCGCCGGGTACCGATTTCACACCAAGGAGAACCAGCCATGAAGAACGTATTGCGCCATTCGAGCATCGCCATCGCCATAGCCTGCGCCGGACTGCTGGCGAGCTACCCCACGATGGCCGCGGAAGTCACCCTTTCCGGCCATAACGAAGTACCCCCCGTCGACAGCAAAGCCAAGGGAACCGGCACCGTCACGGTGAACGCGGACCACACCGTGACCGCCAAGGTCCACGTGACCGGCATGGAAGGCACCGCGGCCCACATCCACATGGGTGCCGCCGGCGCCAACGGCCCGGTGATCGTTCCCTTCACGAAGACCGGGGAGAACGAGTTCTCCGCCCCGGCCGGCGCGAAGCTCACCGACGACCAGTACAAGGCCTACGAGGCCGGCAAGACGTACGTGAATGTGCACAGCGCCGCGCACAAGGGCGGCGAGGTTCGCGCGCAGCTCGGGAACTGAGCTTCGTTCTTTCCGCGGCCGGCCCGGCGTCTCCTCCGCACGGGCCGGCGCGGCATTTCGGTGCCGCCTTGATTCCAGGGCCTGTGCCGGTCCGCTCCTCCGGAAGATAGCTCCCGGCTTCGTGAGCGCCTGCGTCAGGGGCTCGATGAAGGAAGTCGCATCCCTGAGAAGCGGTGACGCGATGTTCGCTCGCGCCGGAGATCTCCAACAACGCATCAACTCGGTCGTTCGGCCGAGGCGGCGTGGTTTGACGCATAGGCGTAATGTATATACACTGGACTTATGCGGTTTTCCTGGGGCGAAAGGAAGCGTCGCCTGAACCTGAAGGATCATGGTTTGGACTTCGTGGATGCGCCCAGAGTATTCGAGGGGCCTACTTTTACTTTCGAGGATGATCGCTTCGCGTACGACGAGCAACGATTCATGACGCTCGGATTTCTTGGGGGAATGGTCGTTTCAATCGTTCACACCGAGACAACGTCGCGGATTCACGTGATTTCATTTCGCAAGGCGACCAAACATGAAGAAGCCATCCTCTTCAAGAACCTCCAAGACTGACTGGCCTAGGGTCCGTGGCATGAAGGATCGACAAGTTAAGATCTCCGCCGAACATCCCGAAGCCGCGGTGAAGCATATCGTCCGTGGAATTGTTCGACAGGGTCTCAAGCCCGTCAGCTCGAAAACCTCCATTTCCTTGCGGGTGGACGCCGATGTGCTCGACTGGTTCAAGGCGCAGGGCCGCGGCTATCAGACGCGCATCAATGCAGTCCTCCGTGCATTCAAAGATGCCTCGCCCTGACAACCATGAACGACGTCGCGGACCTCGAGCACCAACTCTATGCCCTCGAGCAGCAATTTTTGGGTCCGGCCGCCCGGAGCTCGCGCAAGAACCTGGAGGAATTGAGCGAGCGTCATCTCGGCGCTCGTCCTGGAAAGTCCAATTGCGTGGTCCATCGCGAGCTTCAAGGCAAGGCCCTTGGCCGAGGATGCGGCGCTCGTCACCTATGTCGCAACGAAGAGCGGGGGCGGGTCGTCGCTTCGTTGTTCCGTCTGGCAGCGCAGTGGCGGGCGGTGGAGAATGGTGTTTCACCAGGGCACGAGGTCCGAAAAATGAAGGTGCGTTCGTCGTCGTGATGCACGTGATCTAGCCATGGAAGCCCAGCCGATCGAAGTCTGGGCCCTTGCTGTCTTCGGCATTGCGGTACTGGGGCTTGTCGCGAGCTCGCTGCGGGAAGCGGCGGCCATGAAGCGATGGCCCGTGGCCAAGGGACGCGTGCTCTCTTCGAAGGTCGAGCAATACACGCAGATCGTCGGCTCGCGCAGCACGGGCGGCCGCTCGCGCATGACACTTTACCGACCTGTAGTGCTCTATGAATACGAGGTCGGCGGTCGGCGCTTCGAAGGCGATCGCGTTGCGCAGAGCCCGGGATTGAACCGCGGGGTGGTCGAGTTCGCGGAGAAGGTAGCGCAACGCTATCCCGTCGGAGCTTCCGTCGATGTGCGGTTCAATCCGAAGCGGCCTGGCGAGTGCGTTCTCGAGCCTCGCGTCCCGGCGAGCTGGATCGCGGCCCTGGTCATCGGTCTCGGGTTGGTCGCCCTCGCCATCGACCGTGCGCAATTCTAGAAGAGGGTACAAAGAGAGACCCTAATGCCGTCCGCGAGGATCCCCATGTCGAAACTGCGCGTCCAAAGCTTCGCGATGTCCATCGACGGCTACTCGGCCGGACCGAACCAGGATCTCCAGAATCCGCTCGGCGTCGGAGGCCCGGAGTTGATGGAGTGGTTTTTCCACACGCGCGCATGGCGCACGATGCACGGCGAGGGCGATGGAGAGGCGGGCATCGACAACGGAATCGCGGAGCAGGGCCTGGCCGGATTCGGGGCCTGGATCCTCGGTCGCAACATGTTTGGTCCCGTGCGGGGCCCGTGGCCCGACGAGAGCTGGAAGGGCTGGGGGGGGGACGAGCCGCCGTATCACGCGCCCGTCTTCGTGCTGACCCATCACCCGCGGTCGCCGCTCAAGATGGCGGGAGGCACGGAATTTCGATTCGTGACCGAAGGCATTCACGCCGCGCTGGACCAGGCGAAGGCGGCGGCGGGCGACCGCGATGTCCGCCTGGGCGGCGGTGTAGCGACCATCCGGCAGTACCTGCGCGCCGGGTTGATCGACGAGTTGCATCTCGCCATGCGCCCCGTCCTGCTTGGCTCCGGTGAGCATCTCCTGAACGGCATCGACATGCGCGCCCTGGGCTACGAATGCGCGAAGTACGTCGCGGGCGAACGTGCGACGCACGTTTTCCTGCGCAAACGCGATTCCGCGGCCCAGCGTGGCGCAAGTCCGGCCTGAGATCTGCCGGCCCCGCATGGTCACGATGGCCGCCACCGACCTCGAAGCCATCACGGGTTTCCTCGCCTCGATCGGCATTCCCCTGGAAGCCCGCGGCCTCGACGCATCGACGTTTCTTCCGGGCGTCACGGTGGAGGGGGGCGTGATCGTGTACGACCCGGCGCTCCTCACCTGGCCGGGCGACTTGCTGCACGAAGCCGGACACATTGCGCTCACGTCACCCGGCGCTCGGCACTCGCTCTCCGGAAGGATTGCCCCCGAGCTGCAGGAGCTGCACGCCGACGAACCCGAGGTCACCGCGTGGGCGTTCGCCGCCATCACGGCGATCGGCCTGCACCCCTCGGTTCTTTTCCATCCGGGCGGCTATCACGGAAAATCCGAGGGGCTCATCTTTACGTACATGAACGGCGTCTGCCCGGGCGTCGGCGGGCTGGTGGCCGCGGGCATGGCGCTCAACCCCGCACGGGCCGCGGCCGCCGGGCTTCGCCCGTATCCTTCCATGCTTCGCTGGCTCCGTGAGTAGCGGCGTCGCGATCATTTCGCCCCTCGCCGCGCTCCTGGCCTGCGCGCAATTGCTCGGAGGATGCGCGTCGCTTCCGCAGCCTCCGTGCCCGCCCGGCGAGCAAAGCGAGGTGAGCGATCTGCTCTACTTCGGCACCGCGAGGCCTGGCGGCACCGTGAGCGCCGAGGAGTGGTCGCAGTTCCTGCAGGCCGTCGTCACGCCGCGCTTTCCCGCGGGCCTCACGGTTTGGAAGGCAAACGGGCAGTGGAGGTCGGCCGCGGGAAGCACCGAGCGCGAAGCTTCCTATGTCCTGAGCCTCGTGCATCCGGAGAGCGAGTCCTCCGAAGCAGCGATTCGATCGATCGTTTCCGAGTACAAGGCCCGGTTTCGGCAGGAGGCGGTCCTGCGCGTGAAGACCGCGGCCTGCGTTTCCTAGGGAAGATCCCATGCTCATCCACGGCCGATGCCATTGCGGCAACGTCGCCTTCGATTTCGAATGGGAAGGCGAACCGCCCGAGATTCCGGCGCGCGCGTGCGGCTGCGATTTCTGCGTGAAGCACGGCGGCGCCTGGACCTCCAACCCGGGTGCCAGGCTCACGGTGTCGATCGGCGATCCCGCGCTGGTCTCGAAATACCTCTTCGGGACGAAGACCGCGACGTTCCACGTCTGTTCGCGCTGCGGCGCGACGCCGGTCGCCACCAGCGAGATCGGCGATCGCCTGTACGCGGTCGTGAACGTCAACACGTTCGAGGACTTCGACCCATCGCGGATTCGCCGGGCGAGCGCCGATTTCGAGGGTGAAGCGGTGGAGTCCCGCCTCGCGCGCCGGTCGCACAACTGGATCGGCGATGTCCGCATGACCCAGGGCGGGCGCGCTCCGAAGTAGAATCGGCCGGACATGGATTACCGGCTCACGATCACCCAGCGGCCCTCGTTCCTTCACGCGAGCGTCGTGGGACCGAACACGCCGCAGAACGTGCTGCGATTCCTCGAGCAGGCCTATGCCGCCTGCGTGGAGCGCGGGCAGGGCGCGCTCCTGCTGGAGATGAACCTCTCCGGGCCCAGCATCGGCAGCGCGAACATCTTCAACGTCATCGCCCAACGCAGCGCCGATGGAGCCAAGCTGAGGAAGATCGCCTACGTGGACCGTATCGAAAGGGACCCGGAGAAAGTGCGGTTCGCCGAGACGGTGGCGGTCAATCGCGGGGTCAACGTTCGCGTATTCCCGGACATCGAGGCCGCCGGCCGGTGGCTCGTCGAGGACGCCCCGTCTCGATGAAGAAGATCTCGTCCCGCTACACGTTCTTCCACAAGAAGGTGTTTCCCGTGCTCTGGTTCGGTTTCCTGGCGGTATTCGCGGTCATCGCCATCACGTCCGGGGCCTTTCGGACGGATCCGATGTTCGCGGTGATCCCCTGCCTGATGGCGCTCTTCGGGTTCGTCCTGATGAAGAAGCTCGTCTGGAATCTCGTCGACGAGGTCTGCGACGGCGGGGATTACCTCCTGTGCGTAACCGCGGGGAAGAGGACCGCATCGCCCTTTCGAACGTCATGAACGTGAACGCCTCGACCATGACGAACCCGCCGCGCATCACGTTGAGGCTCGCCACGCCCAGCAAGTTCGGAAGCGAGATCGCGTTCTCACCCGCGAGGCAGTTCACGCTCAACCCCTTCGCCCCGAGCCCGGTGGCCGAGGACCTGATCGTGCGCGTCGACAAGGCGAGGACCCTTCGCCAGGCCTCGCCCGCCGGGCGGGTTCGATAGTATGGAAGCGCCTATGCGTGACCTTCTGAACACCTTCGTCGTCGTCGGACCCGACCACTTGGCGGTGCCGGTCGACGTGACGCCCACGATCTGGCAGGAGCTCGACCAGCGCTTCGACGGTTTCAAGGGGCGCACGCTCGTGGCGAGCTTTCGCTTCGAGGCGGATTGGCCAACCTGGGAGATCCACCCGGAAGGCGACGAGATCGTCGTGCTCTTGTCCGGGGCAGCGGACCTGGTGCTCGACGTGAACGGCACCCACCGCGTGACCACGCTTTCGAAGCCCGGCGAGTATGTGATCGTCCCCCGGGCGACGTGGCACACGGCGAAGATCTCCGTGCCCACGGCGATGCTTTTCATCACCCCCGGCGAGGGCACCGAGAACCGGGCGTTATGAGAACGGGGACCGGCCACGTTGCGAAATGTAACGGTGCTGCGCACGGGCCGGCGGGTTTGGCATGATCGCACCATGAGAAAGCTCCTCACCATCGCGCTTGCCCTGGCGCTCGCCGCGTGCGGCGGCGGAGGCGGGGGCGGAAGCTCCTCCGGCACGCCGGCGCCGCCCACGCCGAGCTCCACATTCAGCGACCCGACGACGTATTCGTCCGCGGCCACCGCCTCGCTGGACGGCGCCACGGAGGCGAGCGCGGTCACCCGCCACCAGCTCGTGCTGGGCGGCACGACGCTCAACTACACGGCGACCGCGGGGCACCTCACCGCCGCCGCACCCACGACCGGTGCGCCCGAAGCGTCCTTCTTCTACGTCGCCTACACCCTCGACGGGGCGGATCCCGCGACGCGCCCCGTCACGTTCTTCTACAACGGCGGTCCCGGCTCCGCGACCGTATGGCTGCACCTGGGCTCCTTCGGCCCCAGGCGGCTCGCGACCGACGTCCCCTCGACCGCGACGCCCGCGCCGTTCCCGCTGGTGGACAATGCAGAGAGCCTGCTCGACGTGAGCGACCTCGTCTTCGTCGATGCGGTGGGATGCGGGTTTTCCGAAGCCATCGCGCCCAACGTGAACCGCACGTTCTGGGGCGTCGACCAGGATGCCGCGGTGTTCCGGGACTTCGTGACGCGCTACCTCGCGGCGAACCACCGCACGGCGTCGCCGAAGTTCCTGTTCGGCGAGTCCTACGGCACCACCCGCAGCGCGGTGCTCGCGAACCTCCTGGAGAGCGCGGGCACGTCCCTGGACGGCGTGATCCTCCAGTCCTCGGTGCTCAACTACAACAGCAACTGCTCGGTGTTCACGCCTTCCACGGTGAGCTGCGCGGGATTCCTGCCGAGTTACGCGGCGGTGGGCGCGTGGCTCAATCTCGCGAGCCCCAGCCCGCCCGTCTCGGCGCTGCCCGACTACATGGCGCAGATGCGCACCGTCGCCTCGACCCAATACGATCCCGCCGTGCGCGCCTTCCTTGCGACCCACGCGCCTCCCGATGCCGCGCTCGTGGCGCAGCTAGCCGGCGAGACCGGTCTCGGCGCCCCGCAATGGCAGGCGCACTTCAACATGGACTCCATCTATTTCCACAGTAACCTGGTGCCCGGATCGGTGATCGGCCTGTACGACGGGCGCATGACGGCAGCACTCGGCACGGCGCTCGCAAGCGGCGGCGATCCCTCGAGCACCTACATCGACAGCTCCTTCGCGTCGGCGATCGTCCAGTACCTCGGCAACGAGCTGGGCTATACCACGCCTTCGTCCTACGTGCTCCTGAGCAACGCCATCAACGTCTGGAACTTCAGCCACGACGGCAAGCCGCTGCCCGACACGATCCCGGACCTCGCCGCGGCGCTGGCCCACGACCCGCAGCTCAGGATCTTCTCGGCGAACGGCTACCACGACCTCGTCACGCCTTTCTACGTGACGGAGCTCGACTTCGCGCGCATGGGAAGCGTCCCGGGCCTCGGAGTGAAGATCTACCAGGGCGGCCACATGACCTACCTCGACAACGTCGCACGTCCCCAGGAGAAATCCGACCTGGCCGCGTTCTATCGGAGCGCGACCACGGCCTCGAAGGAGTTCGCGGCCGGCGCTTCGAGCGTGGCGAGCGTGCCGGCGGAGACTCGGTTGCGCGTGGGCGCGCAGATGCCGCCCGCAGTGATGGAGCGCCCCCTGCTCGGCGTCTGGGTGCCGGAGGCATTGCGTCATGCAACGCCCGCTCCACCCACGCGAGGCGATGCGCTGGAGGCCCAGGTCGAGGGCAAGCTGCGATCGGAGTTCGACAGCGCCCGGGGCGAGCACGCGGGAGAGCTCACGCGGGAGGAGGCACGCGCCGCGGGCCTGGGGTACATCGTGCGCCACTTCGATGCCATGGACGTGCGCGGCGCGGGAGCCGTGCGGTTCGAGGACGTGAAGCAATTCATGCGCGAGCGGGGCGCCCGGCTGCCGCGTTGATGCGATGGCGCGCGCTTTGCGTTCACTGCTGATCGCCTCCTGCGCTTCGCTTGCCTGCGCGGCCACGCTCGCCTCAGCCCAGGAAGAGCGGGAGCTCGGACGCTCGGACGGCGCGGCGGTTCCGGTGCGCGTTTACGGTGACGAGGGAGCCGCGTGCCGTGGCGTGGCCGTTCTTTCGCCGGGCGCGGGCGGCAGCGAGCGCGGCCTGGGGTATCTCGCGCAGTCTTTGGGACGCAACCGCTGGCTCGCCGTCGTCGCGGGACACCGGGAAAGCGGTCCCGATGCGCTGCGCGCGGACCTGCGCGGCCACGGCCTGAGGGACGCGTTGCGGGAGCTCACCACGGATCGCTCGGCCTACGT
>JAAOZZ010000204.1 GCA_012274175.1 Betaproteobacteria bacterium | reverse complement strand
GGGGGGCTGGCCGAACTTCACGAAGATGGGCCCGAGGGACTCGGGCGCCAGGCGCAGGCGCAGCGCCCGGGGGCGGTCGCGCGGGCTCCAGAAATACACGATGCCGAAGGCGAGGCGCACCAGCCGTCCGCCGCGACCGGGCAGGTACTCGTACAGGCCGAAGCGGCCGATCGTGTGGACGATGCGGAAGAGGCGCAGGACTCCCATGGAAGCGCCGATTCTACCCGCCCGCGCCGCCCTTCCCGTGGCCTAACGGGTGGTTACCGATGTAGCGGCGGTCCCCATTCTCGCGCCTTGCGGCCGGTGCTAATCTGCCTCTGCCTGCAGGACGAAGAAGCCGGGGCAGGAGTCACACCTTCACTAGGGGCGCACATGACGTACCAGGCCGACCGGCCGTTCACGCTCTATTTCGTCCGCCACGGGGTGACGGAGCCCAACTTCCGCGGCTTCCGCTGCGGGGGCGACCTGGACCTGCCGATGATGGACATCGGCTGCGACCAGGCGTACCTGCTCGCCAAGCAGGTGGACCGGATGAACCTGCGCATCGGCGTGATCATCGCGGGCTCGCTCCTGCGCACCCGGCAGACCGCCTCGATCATGAGCGGCGTGCTGGGCGAGGTGCCGATCGTGATCGAGCCGCTGTTGAACGAACGCAAGCTGGGCGAGTGGAACAACCGGCCCATCGCCGAGACCGAGGAGCAGCTCGCGCGGCACGTGACGCCGCCCGGGGGCGAATCGGAAGACGACTTCACCCGCCGCATCGCCTCCGCCCTCGACCACCTGCGCCCCTACGTGGACCGCCGTCCGCTGCTCGTGAGCAGCAAGGGCGTGGGCCGGGTGCTGAACGGGCTGCTGGGCGGACAGGGGCGCATGCAGGTGGGCAACGGCGAGATCGTGGAGTTCGCGGTCGCATCCTCCCCGGGGCAGGCCGCCCTCAGGGTGAGCCGGCCCCACCAGGCCTAGCGGGGGCGCGACCCGTGGCCGCATCCCGTCAGGCCGCGCCGCGCCGACGCCGGTTCAATCCCGACTGGGAGCCGCCCATCCCGGGACGGCGGCGGGTGCTGCGCACCTGGGACGAGTACATGGCGCTCGCCAAGCGCATCATCGAGCGCTTCGACCACCAGTTCGACCTCAAGCATTTCGACTACCACCACCCGGTGCGGCTGCAGAAGGGCGCCCCGCGCTTCCGCAAGCCCTATGCCGTCAAGGTGGCGTACACCGAGTGGGGCGATCCGGGCAACCCGACCGTGCTGTGCTGCGGCGGCGTGGCCAACACTGCGATGCGCTTCAATTACCTCGCGGGCGACCTCGCCAGCCACTTCCACGTGGTGTGCATGGACTGGGTGGGCCGCGGGCGCTCGGGATGGATGGCCGACGAGCGCGACTACTCGCTCGGCACCTACGCCGAGCAGCTGCGCCAGATGATCGACCACCTGGGCGGCGGCCCCGTCGCGGTGCTGGGGTCGTCCATGGGAGGCAGCGCCGCGATCGAGCTCGCCGCCCACCACCCGGGGCTGGTCGATCGCCTGATCCTGAACGACATCGGCCCGTTCATCCCGAAAGCGCGCCGAAAGCGCCGCTCCCAGACGCTCGCGCGCCACTACGTCTTCCGCGACCCGGCGGACCTGTTGCGCAAGATCGGCGCCTCGCAGAAGAACGACGGACCGATCAGCGACGACATCCGCTTCAACGTGACGTTCCACCAGACCAAGTGGTCCGACGAGGAAGGCGGGCGCGTGTACCGCCACGACGTGCGGGCGCTCCAGGCGTTCCGCGCCGACGCCCAGGAAAGCCTCGACCAATGGCGCCTGTGGGAACGCGTGCACTGCCCCGTGCTGCTGATCCACGGGATGCTCTCCGACGCGCTGCTCGGCCCCACCATCCGGCGCATGCGCCGCGCCCACGCGGTATCGGTGATGCACGTGCCGGACACCGGCCACACGCCGGTGCTCTCCGATCGCAACCAGAACTGGTTCATCCACGAGTGGCTCATGGACAGCACCCTGGGAGGGGAATGGACGGTGCTGCACGCACGGCTGCGCGACGAGGCCGCCGCGGCAGCCCATTCTCCCGCGGTCGCCGCCAAGGCCGCCTGCGTTACGGGTCGTCCTTCGCGGAAGCGTGCGGCGGGGAGCGCCCGTCGCGCTCCCGCTCGCGCTGCCGCAGCACGTCGATCATGACGTTGAAGGTGCGCGCGAGCCGCCCGATCTCGTCGTCGGAGCGCACGACCACGTTGGCGTTGGCGTAGTCGCCCGACTTCAACGCGTGGGCCGCCGCGGTGAGGCGGCCGATGGGCAGCACGATCGAGCGCGCGAAGAGCATGGCCGCGAGCACGAAGATCGCGCCCACCAGCGCCACGCTGTAGAGCACCTTGCGCATCAGGCGGTCGAGGGGCGCGGCGAAGTAGTCGCGCGACTCCGACACCGCCACCACCCAGTCGTTGCCCGGCACGGGCGCGAAGCCCGCGACCTCCTCGCGCCGCGCGACACTCGAGTAGTAGCTCACGTGCCCGCGCTCCTTCGCGCCCACCACCGAGGCGGCCAGGCGCGGCTGGTTCGCCGACTCGATGCTCGCGCGGCGGAAGCGCTGGTCGGCGACGATCTCGTCGACCACTTCCTTGCGCAGCGGCACGAGGCTGCGGTACATGAGCCGCTCGTCCGGGTGCCAGATGATGATGCCGTCGCCGTCGACCAGGAACGGGACGCGCTCGTCGCCCACGCGCGCGGAGTCGAGGATGCGACCGATGGGCTCGGCGCGGATCCTCAGCACCACCGCCCCGATCACGGTGCGGGCATCGGGCGCGAACACCGGGCGCGAATAGAAGACGCCGGATTTGCCCGCCACCGCGCCTACCGTCATCCCGGTCACGTGCGCGTGTCCTTCCATCGCCTGGCGGAAGTACTCGCGGAAGCGGAAGTTCTTGCCCATGACCTCGGGGTCGCTCGCGACGATCGCATTGCCGCCCGCGTCCATCACCATCGCGAACTGCACGTCGGGATCCGCGGCCACCAGGCCCTCGAGCTTGGCGAGGATCGCGCTCGTGCCCGCCTTCGTGGGCCGGGCCAGGTACGCCACGAAGTCGTCGTCGGTGCCCACGTACTTGGCGAGGTTGCGGCTGTCGCCGATCAGCTGCCCGATGCGCCCGGCCGTGCTCTGGGCGATCTGCTCGAGGTTGCGCAGCTCCACCGCGGCCACGTGGTCCACGGCGGCGTCGAGGTTGTGGTGGGCGGTAATGGTCATGGGCAGGAGCGCCGTGGCCACCAGGGCGAGCGTCATCTTCACCGACAGCGGCCAGGAGCCGGGGCGGCGCAGCAGCCTGAGCGCCCTCGCCCCGCGGGCCCGCAGCACCCTCGGCGAGCGTAGCGCCACGATCCAACCTTCCCCCGGTGCGTGCGCGCGGTCCCCGTCGGAGGCGCGCAGCGCCTCCTGCAGGCCGAGGGCGGCGGGGTGCGCGGCGAACAGCAGCGAGCGCCACCGGGCGATGTCCGGGGGACGGTCGTCCGGGTGCATGCGCAGGGCCCAGCCGATGGCGGCGAGGAACTCGCTCGAATAGCGCCCGCGGCACTGGTCCTCGGCCGAGAGCAGCGGATCGGGCTCGGCGAGCCGCGCGGTGGACTCGGGGGGCTTGCGGCCGGTGACGAGCCAGTAAAGCGTGGCCCCCAGGGAGTAGATGTCGGTCCAGGGGCCCTGGCGGCCGCCGCCGGCGTATTCCTCGATCGGGCCGTAACCCGGCGTCACCACCGTTCCCACTTCCGCGTGCTCGGTGGCGGTCTGCCGCGCGGCGCCGAAGTCGAGCAGCACGAGGCTGCCGTCCTCGTCGCGCACGTAGATGTTGTCGGGCTT
>JAAOZZ010000203.1 GCA_012274175.1 Betaproteobacteria bacterium | reverse complement strand
GTCGGCGCCCTGGTCGGAACGCTGGCATTCGCCGACCCGTTCCACGCGATGCTCACCCGCCCGCTCGGGCAGGTGCGCGAGCGCTCCATCATCGCCGGCGCCTGGGGCGACACGGGGCTCGTGCTGGTGGTGCTCTGGCTCATCGCGCAGCTCAACCCGGCGCTGCCCTTCTTCGGCGCGGGCGACATCGCCGAGGGCGCGGCGGCGGGCGGCGGGTTCGAGATGCTGCAGTGGCTCGCCGTGGCGCTGGGCACCTGCGGCTTCGGCCTGTTCATCTCGGCCCTGGTGAAGGAGGGCCGCGGCAGCCTGCGGGTCACCCTCGTGCTGCTGAGCGTCGCCCTGTGGCTCAAGTTCGTGGGCGCGTCCTTCCTGCTCCAGCCCCATTTCTCCGACGAGTGGGTGAGCCCGGGACGCCTCGGGGGGCTCGCGGCGGGCATCGCCGCGTTCGTGCCGCTGCGCCGCCTGCCGCGCGCCGGGCGCGTGTACCTGGCGATCGTGACCATCCTCGCCGGGGCGCTCTTCTCGAAGATCTTCGGCGCGTACAGCGCGCTCGAGGAATTGCTGCGGCTCTTCCGCTGGCCCTACGGCCAGCTCGCCAACTTCACCACCCTCACGCGCCTGCTGCACGAGCTCTGGCCGCTGGGGGCGATCGCATTCCTCATCGCGCTCTTCCTGCGGGCGCGGCGATTTCCCGTGCAATAATCCCCCGATGCCCTACTACGACCACCACGTCTTCTTCTGCGTGAACCGCCGCGACGCGCCCGAGGCGTGCTGCGCCTGCCACGATTCCGAGGCGCTGCGCGACTACGCGAAGAAGCGAATCAAGGAGCTGGGATTGAACGGCAAGGGGCGGATCCGCATCAACGCCGCCGGCTGCCTCGACCGCTGCGAGGAGGGGCCCGTCATCGTGGTCTACCCCGAAGCGGTCTGGTACACCTACGTCGACAAGGAGGACATCGACGAGATTATCGACGAGCACCTGGTCAAGGGCCGCGTCGTCGAGCGCCTGAGGATCTAGATGCCCGCCGCGGCCGGGCGCGTGCTGCTCGAGGGCGCGTCGGGGAAGATCGAGGTCGCCTCTTCGATACCCGAGGCGCCGCGCTCGATCGCCGTGATCGCGCATCCCCACCCGCTCTTCGGCGGGACCATGGACAACAAGGTGGTGACGACGCTCGCCCGCGCATTTTCAGAGAGCGGCGCGGCGACCTTCCGCTTCAATTTCCGCGGCGTGGGCGCCACCGAGGGCGCGCACGACGAGGGCCGCGGCGAGACCGACGACATGCTGCGCGTGATCGAGCACGCCAGGCAATCCGCGGGCGCGTTGCCGTTGCAGCTCGCGGGCTTCTCCTTCGGCGGCGCGGTCGCGACCCGCGCGAGCGCCACCGCGGATTTCGCCCAGCTTGTGCTGGTCGCGCCCGGATTTCGCCGCATCACGGGACACGGCATGGGAGCGGCTCCTGATCCCGCGGATCCCAACCTCGGCGCGCCGGGCCGCCACGGGCCCGGCAACACGGTGGTGATCCACGGCGATCTCGACGAGACAGTGCCGCTCGCGGATTCCATCACGTGGGCCACGCCGCGCGAGGTGCCCGTGATCGTGATTCCCGGCGGTGAGCACTTCTTCCACCGCAAGCTGCACGTGCTGCGCGAAGTCGTCGCGCGCTGGGTTCGCTAGCGCCGGGAGGAATCGAACTTGTTGCCGCGCTACGCTCTTGCGCGACTACCCGATCGAAGCGGTGGCCGGTGACAAATGCCCCCACTAGTACCCGGACCGGACTCACCTGATCGAGCTTGTTGCCAGTTCTGATCGTCCCGCGCGCCCTGCAGGCCTAGACGAATCCTTGGTCCAGGAGGGTGCTGCCATCAGCCGTTATCTCATGGCGCTGACCGGAGCCACCGACTACGCGGCTCCAGCTCTCCGTGATCAGCTTCGCGGCTTTTCCCTCTTCTTCGAACCAGTATGCAAAGCCCCCGTACATCCCTGGTACGGCAAACCACGCCTTGGTGTCCTTGCTTGCAGCGGTACCCACGATTCGCGAAAGATCGGGCAGTTCGAGTTCTTGTTCACCGACTAGATCACCAGCGCGTTCACGGATCAGCGCGTGGAAGTGACGTTGAATCGAGTCAAGAGTGCTCGAGTCGAGGGCTGGTTCGTTGCCGGCGCGAAGGAAAGCTGCCACCTGACGAAGCGCGCTTAGTATGTTTTCCTTGTTCCCCGGGGCCATGTTGCAGTACATGGGGCTCGGATGTGGACATCGAAAACACGTCAGTGATGGAAGAGCGCTCTGGATGTGCTGCATGGCCAGCTCGGCTTTCCGGCCAACAAACACAACTGCGCGAAGGCGGGGCAAGAGGCCAAGCAATTCCAGGAGGGCCTCGCGACCCTCGGCGACGTCCGCCGCCGTCGCGGGCCGAATCTTCGCGCCAGAGCCGATGTACCAGGGAACGACATTCCAGGAGATAGTTTGCTTGCGAGGAATGCAAGCCATTTCATTCAGCTCGAAGAAGTTCTTCGCCGACTCGTCGGGATTGTTGCGGGAAATGAACCCGGAACGGCCCGCGCGTGGACCGGGCGCCTCCAGTAGATATAGAAGTTCTGCATTCACCCCACCATCCCAAGGATCGAAGTCGGGGATAATGCCGCCCGGTTTCCGAGCCCGCAGTCCAGCCACAAAGGCCGCCAGATTGGCCATGTGCGGCTCGCCTAGCTGGCGATGACGGTCCTCCCGCGCAGCGGGATCGCGCAGGAGCTTCGGCGCGTCGTGGATCTTCAAGGCGTTGCCTAGCAGTTAGTCAATGCAGGAAACCCTTCGTACCACTCGGCAAAGCTCTTCGCGCCATGTGCACCTTTCAGTAACACGCGAGGTTTCATCCAGCTTGTTACGTTCTTCTTCGGGATCTCATGCCAGGAAAGATTGAAGGAACACATCCCATCGCCGTGGAAGAACTCTGCCTCGCTGTACGGGAGGTGATCGTGAATCCAGTAGCCCATCTGCCGCCAATCAGCTCCGGCTGAATATTTCTCCATGAACCACGGTACGACCACACACGCTGTAGCGCCAGCACCGCCGTCCCGGTCGCGCTTGTCCCATATGTGTCGGGCGTAGTTGGCTTCATTGCTCGCGCAGTTGTGACCCTTCTCATTGCCGAGGGCATTCACAGCGGAGGATCGGAAAGCAGACCGGATTGCGATCCTTCCGAAGGTTGCGTTCAAGGGCTCCAAGAGCTCGTGGCAAAGATGTTGCCCGACTTCAACAGCGAGATCGGGGTCGTCGGGAATATTTGGGACTCCGTAAAGCGTGGAGATCTCGCTGTATAGAAAATCTCTCATGAAGAAATTTGGTGAAAGACGAACTCGTCCGAATTTCTCCAGAGCGTCATACGAAGCGATTTTCCCCACGAGACCTCCCGTTCACGGCGCCGCAGTCCATTCGCGCTTCTTCACCGTGAGACGGCGCGCTGGATCAACAGGAACTAAACTACAACATCTTCTATGCCTTGCTGATGATCTTGCCCGGTGCGTCCCAAAGACCCACCTTGCCCTTCACTGCATGATGGCGCGTTAGATAGAGCAACTTCAGAATCCATGCGTTTTGATCTGGCGAGTAGTCGCAAATCGCTGCGTCCTCGTCACGCTTCCTAAATGGCCGGATGTCCTGCAGATTGACCACGCACACCGTGACCCCAAGCGGGAGATCGAGGCCGTTCCATGACGTAATGGGCCCGTTGGTCGCGATCACTGGCTTAGCACTAGCGGTGATTAGGAGCTCGCCCCGATACTTCGTAACCCAGGATCGAACCTCGATTGTCTTCTGACCATCGGCAATGAACTGCGCGTATGGCTGCTTAACCGTAAGGGCCTTCATGAGCGTTTAACCTTACGGGCCCCACCTAGCCCGCGTCGCATTCGAAGCGGCGCAGCTTCTCCAGGTATTCGCGCGCGGCCGGCGATGCGATCGAGAATGCCGCTGCGATGTGCAGTCTCATGTATTGGCCCTACTGTTCAGCGCTGCGTGATGGCGGTGGAGCGGGGCGGAAGCGTGTCGATCGCGGAGAGCACGATCGAGGGCGTGAGCAGCTCCGGCAGCAGCCGCGGAGCGTCCTCGCCCGGGAGGTAGAGCGCGTACACCGGCACGGCGTTGCG
>JAAOZZ010000202.1 GCA_012274175.1 Betaproteobacteria bacterium | reverse complement strand
GTGTACACCCGCGCGTACCTGGACGCGGTGCCGGTGCTGCGGTTGTATTCCGTGGGCCTGGTGGCCTTCGTGGTGGAGATCACCAGCATCCTCTTCGTGCTGGGCCAGGGACCTTTCGCCGCGCGGGTGAACGCCGTCGTGCTGGCGCTCTCGGTGCCCCTCAGCTATTTCGGCGCGGTGCACTGGGGATTGCAGGGCGCGGCCGTCGGCAGCGTGGCGGCGATCTACGGCGAGCGGGTGCTGTCGCTCGCACGCATCGCGCGGCTCACCGGTACGCCGGTCGCGCGGCAGCAGCAGTGGAGCGCGCTCACCGGTATCCTCGCCGCCGCCGCGCTCGCCGCCGGTGCCGCGGACCTCGCCCTGCGCGCGGTCCACTGGCCCGCCATCGCCACCCTCGCCGCGGGAGCCGCGGTGCTGGGCGTGGTCTATCCCGCCGCGCTCCTGCTCACGGGCCAGCGCCACGAGCTCGCCGCCTTCGTGGACGCATTGCGATCCCAAAACGCCAATGCCGCCGCCTGAGCCGGCGCGGCCTTTCCGAAATCCTTTCTCGACCGAACCAGGAGCAGAACCATGGAACACATCACCGCGCTCTATCCCGACATCGCCCGCACGCCCCGCACCTGGCTCGTGACGGGTGTTGCCGGATTCATCGGATCCAATCTGCTGGAGGCGCTGCTTCGCCTCGGGCAGCGGGTCGTGGGCCTCGACAATTTCGCCACCGGCCACCGGCACAACCTGGACCAGGTGCGCGATGCCGTGGGCGGGGAGCGCTGGGGAAATTCCCGCTTCCTGGAAGGCGACATCCGCTCCCTGGACGCCTGCCGCGATGCGTGCAAGGGCGTGGACATCGTCCTGCACGAGGCCGCGCTGGGCAGCGTGCCGCGCTCGATCGACGATCCGATCACGAGCCACGACACCAACGTGACGGGGTTCCTCCACATGCTGGTGGCCGCACGGGACGCGAAGGTCGGCCGCTTCGTCTACGCCGCCTCGAGCGCGGCCTACGGCGACTGGCCGGGCATGCCCAAGGTCGAGGAGGAGATCGGAAGGCCGCTCTCGCCCTACGGCGCGGGCAAGTACATGAACGAGCTCTATGCCGATGTCTTCGGGCGCTGCTACGGCCTGGCGACCGTGGGGATGCGCTACTTCAACGTGTTCGGCCCGCGCCAGGATCCCGAGGGTGCCTATGCCGCCGTGATCCCGAAATGGATCGCCGCGATGCTGCGGGGCGAGACGGTCTACATCAACGGCGACGGCGAGACCGCGCGCGACTTCTGCCACATCGACAACGTGGTGCAGGCGAACCTGCTCGCCGCCGTGGTCTCCGACCCGCGAGCCGTGGGCCAGGTCTACAACGTGGCCCTGGGCGACGAGACCACGTTGAACGCGCTGCACGGGATGATCGCCGAGTTCCTCGCGCTGCGGGATCCCGAATTCGCCGCCGCCGAGCCCGTGTACCGGGATTTCCGCCCGGGCGACGTGCGCCATTCGCGCGCGGACATCTCGCGCATCCGCCGGCTGCTGGGGTTCCGTCCTACGCATCGGGTACGGGAAGGACTGGAACAGGCCGTCGATTGGTACATCTCGCGGTTGGGTCCTGTCACAAAACGGGGGGAGCGACTGGCTCTTTCGGCAGGGGGGGTTCCGGCAGCCATTTCAAACTCACCCGACAGAATGGGCCATCCCCTTGCCGCCCTGGATTGACGGAGGTCCGCGATGCCCGATATGCCCGTTCTCGAACAGCATTCCACTTCTTCCGGTTCCGACGCCGCAGACGATGCCGCCCAGTCCCTCCCCACGGTCGCGATCGTGGGCCTGGGCTACGTGGGACTTCCCGTCGCCGTCGCCTTCGGCGGGAAACGATCGACCATCGGCTACGACCTGTCCGCGAAGAAGGTGCTCCGGCTCCGGCAGCACCATGATGCGACCGGCGAGGTCTCGGGCGAGGAGCTGCGCGCCGCGCGCCTGCTCGAGGTGACCGACGACCCGGAGCTGATCCGCCGCGCGGACTTCGTGATCATCGCCGTGCCCACGCCGGTGAACGATGCCCGCCAGCCCGACTTCACGCCCCTCGAATCGGCCTCCGCCGTGGTGGGCAAGTACCTCAAGGCGGGCGCCACGGTGATCTACGAATCGACGGTCTATCCCGGCACCACGGAGGAGATCTGCGTGCCGATCCTCGAGCGCTGTTCCGGCATGCGCTGGAAGCAGGATTTCCACGTCGGATACTCGCCCGAGCGCATCAATCCGGGGGACCGCGAGCACAGCTTCTCGCGCATCATCAAGGTGGTCTCCGGCGACGACGCCGCGACCCTCGAGAAGGTGGCCCACCTCTACGGCTCGGTGGTGACGGCGGGGGTGTACCGCGCGTCCTCGATCCGCGTGGCCGAGGCCGCGAAGGTGATCGAGAACACCCAGCGGGACCTGAACATCGCCTTCGTGAACGAGCTCGCGATCATCTTCGACCGGCTCGGCCTGGACACGACCGAGGTGCTCACGGCCGCGGGCACGAAATGGAATTTCCTGCCGTTCCGCCCGGGACTCGTGGGCGGGCACTGCATCGGCGTCGATCCGTATTACCTCACCTACAAGGCGGAGCTCGCGGGATACCACCCGGAGGTGATCCTCGCGGGACGGCGCATCAACGACAACATGGGGCCGTACATCGCCCGCAAGGCCGTGCAGCAGATGATCCACCAGGGCCGCAACATCCTGGGCGCGAAGGTGAACATCCTCGGCCTCACGTTCAAGGAAAACTGCAAGGACATCCGCAACTCGAAGGTGATCGACGTGATCCGCGAGCTGGAAGAATTCGGCTGCGAGTGCTTCGTGCACGATCCGGAAGCC
>JAAOZZ010000201.1 GCA_012274175.1 Betaproteobacteria bacterium | reverse complement strand
GGATCACGTCGGCCTCGGCGATCGCCTCGCGCGCCTGGCGCGCCATCTCAGAGTAGATGCCCTCGGCGTTCACCGGCTCGAAGCCGCCGGTGTCGACGACGATGTAGGGCTTGTCGCCCATGCGCCCGCGACCGTAGTGGCGGTCGCGCGTGAGGCCGGGGAGGTCCGCCACCAGCGCGTCGCGCGAGCGCGTGAGGCGGTTGAAGAGCGTCGATTTCCCGACGTTGGGGCGGCCTACGAGGACTACGGTCGGTTTCAAGCGGGAACCACGAAGAGCACGAAGGGCACGAAGAAGGGCAAATCCCGTCGCGCCACAATCCCCAACGCCCGAAATTTCCGCATCGAGGCCTTTACTTCGTGCTCTTCGTGTCCTTCGTGGTTCAAGCTTTTCCTCAGATGCGGACCATCAGCAGCGAGCCGCCGGCGGTCTGCACGATGAGGGCGCCGGCGATCGGCACGATCCAGCTCACCGGGGTCCCGTCGGTCGCCAGGCGCCCGATGATCTCGCCGTTGTCGGGGGAGAGCACGTGCAGGAAGCCCTGCAGGTCGCCCACCACCACGCGCCCGTCGAGGACCACCGGGGAGGTGAGGCGGCGGTTGACGAGCTTGTCCTGCTTCCAGAGGCTCGCGCCCTGCGCCTTGTCGAGCGCCTGCACCGCGCTCGTGTCGTCGACCACGTAGATGTTCTTCGCGTCGCGGGCGAGCGCGCGCGAGCTCGACACGTCGCGCGCCCAGACGAGGTTGCGCGACTGGATGTCGAAGCAGGCGACCTTGCCCTGGAAGGCCGCGGCGCACACCTGACCGGCCTCGACCACCGGCAGGCCCGCGACGTCGGCGATGCGCTCGAGCTCGGTCGCGCCGCGCGGCTGCGCGACCGCCGCTTCCCAGGTGAGCTTGCCGTCCTCGATGTCGAGGGCGATCAGCTTGCCGTTGGGGTAGCCCGCGACGACATCTCCGCCGATGGCGGTGACTCCCGCGGGACTGCGCAGCAGCAGCGACGGCGAAGGGCGCTGGAACACCCACAGGCGCTTGCCGCTTTCGGCGGAGAGCCCGAAGATGCGCCCGTCGGAAGTGCGCACCACGGCGACCTTGCGCGACAGCGACGGCGGCGCGATCACCTCGCCGTGGACCGAGGCGGTCCAGTCCACCTTGCCCGAGGGCTCGAGCGCGATCACGTCGCCCTTCAATGTGCCGGCGACCAGCTTGCCCTCGCCCATCGCGAGGCCGCCGGAAAGCGGCTTCTTCGTCTCGATGCGGGAGGCCACGCGCCCCGTGGCCTGCTCGAGCACGGTCACGGTGCCGCCCGCGTTCGCCGCGTACACGCGCCCGGAATCCACGACGGGGCGGAAATTGAATCCTCCCGCCTTGCCCACGCTCGCGGTCCATGCGGCGGCGGGATTCACCGTGGCCTTGATCGGCGCGAGGGGCGTCGGGGGGTTCGGCGGGTCGCTCACGATGCCGACCCATTTGAGCGGGTTCATCGAGCCGCACGCCGCGAGCAGCACGAGGAGCGCGAGGACGATCGGTCTCAGGGCCTTCATTGCGCGCCTCCCAAGGCGTTCAGCTTGGTCTCGGCGATGTTCCGCACCGGGTTGGAGGGTCCCGCCTTCTCGATGGCGAGCTTGTAGGCCGCGCGCGCCTCGTCCAGGCGGCCCTGGGCGAGCATCACGTCGCCACGCTGGTCGGCCACGAGCGCTCCGTACGCCTCGTCCTGGTTGGCGTCGAGCGTGCGCAGCGCGTCGTCGTACTTCTTCTCCTCCAGGTAGACCGCCGCGAGCCGCAGGCGGGCGATGCCGCGGTGCGCGTCGGCGCCGTGGTCGAGCACCCAGGCCAGGCGCTTCTGCGCCTCGGCGAGATCGCCCGCGTCGAAGGCGGCCTTGGCGATCATGAGCGCCGCCTCGGAGGCGAAATAGCTGCCCGGATGCCGTTCGATCAGGGGCCCGGCGGCCGCGGCGAGCTTGATCGCGTCGCTCTTGGGCGCCTCGGACACCGGCTTGAACAGGGCCGCGGCGTCTTCGGCCTGGCGAGCGCTCCACCAGTCCCAGCCGCGATAGCCGGCGAAGGCGACTATCGCCGCCACGATGGCGCCCAGCACGTACCAGCGGTTGTCTTCCCACCAGCCCTTCAGCTCGGCGATTCGTTCCTGCTCTTCGAAATCGTACGGTCCCGCCATGGTTCTCTCTTGTCTCTCTTATCGGATGTGTTCGATTGCTTCGTTTAAGGCCAGCGTGCGCTGCTCTCCGGCGCCCCGCAGGGGTTTCAGGGTGATGCGATCCGAGGCCGCTTCGTCCTCGCCCAGGATCACCGCGTAGCGCGCTCCGCTCGCGTCGGCCTTCTTCATCTGCGACTTGAAGCTGCCGCCCGCGCCCAGCACGACCGCGAGCCCCGCGTCGCGCAGGCGCTCGCCGACCTTCCACGCCATCAGCTCGGCGGCTTCTCCCGCGTGCACCACGAACGCGTCGGGCTCGTTGCGCGCCTTCACGCCCGCGGCCGCGAGCACGAGCAGCACGCGCTCGATGCCCATGCCGAATCCGCACGCTGTCGTGGGCTTGCCGCCCAGCTGCTCGAAGAGCGCGTCGTACCGCCCGCCGCCCGCGATGGTCGACTGCGCCCCGATGTCGGGCGAGACGAACTCGAAGACCGTGCGATTGTAGTAGTCGAGGCCGCGCACCAGGCGATGGTTCACCTGGTAGGCGAGCCCGGAGCGCTCGAGCAGCTCCTTGAGGGACTCGAAATGCGCGGCACTTGCGTCTCCCAGGTGGTCGGCGAGCCGCGGGGCGCCCTCGATCAGCTCCTGCATTGCCGGGTTCTTGGAGTCGAGGATGCGCAGCGGATTGGTCCGCAGGCGGCGGCGCGAATCCTCGTCCAGTCCGGCCTCGTGCTTGCCCAGGTACGCCACCAGCTTCTCGCGATGCGCCTTGCGGTCGGCCGGGTCCCCGATGGAATTCACCTGCAACTCGACCCGCGGGATGCCCAGGGACTTCCACAGCCGAGCGAGCATCACCATCTGCTCGGCATCCACGTCCGGGCCCTCGAAGCCCAGCGCCTCGACGTCGAACTGGTGGAACTGCCGGTAACGGCCCTTCTGCGGGCGCTCGTAGCGGAATATCGGTCCCGCGGTCCACACGCGCATGGGTCCGTTGTAGAGCAGGTTGTGCTCGATCGCGGCGCGCACGATGCCCGCGGTGGCCTCGGGACGCAGCGCGAGGCTCTCGCCGTTGCGGTCGTCGAAGACGTACATCTCCTTCTCGACGATGTCGGTCACCTCGCCCAGCCCGCGCACGAAGAGCGCCGTGGGCTCGACGATCGGCGTGCGCATGTTCACATAGCCGTATTGCTCGAAGACCTCGCGGCACGCGCCCTCGAACTTCTCCCAAAGCGGGGACGCATCCGGGAGCACGTCTTCCATGCCGCGGATGGCCTGGAGCTTGGCACTCATGAAGGACTCGCCTGGATGGGGATCGTCTTGGCCCGCGCGGCTCCCGGCTCGCGCCGCACGGCATCGGAGGCGTAGTGGCTGCGCACGTATTCCTCCACCAGCGCCTGGAACTCCTCGGCGATGCGCGCGCCCTTCAAGGTCACCGTCTTCTCGCCGCCCACGAAGACGGGAGCCACGGGCTTTTCTCCCGGGCCGGGAAGCGAGATGCCGATGTTGGCGAGCTTCGATTCCCCGGGGCCGTTCACCACGCAACCCATGACCGCCACGTGCATCTCCTCCACGCCCGGGTACTGCGCGCGCCACACCGGCATCTGCGCGCGCAGGTAGCCCTGGATCTTGTCGGCCAGCTCCTGGAAGAAGGTGCTCGTGGTGCGCCCGCAGCCCGGGCACGCGGAGACCATCGGCGTGAACGACCTGAGGCCCATGGTCTGCAGGATCTCCTGGGCCACGATCACCTCACGGGTGCGGTCCCCGCCCGGCTCCGGCGTGAGGGACACGCGGATCGTGTCCCCGATGCCTTCCTGCAGCAGCACGCCCATGGCGGCGGTCGAGGCGACGATGCCCTTCGATCCCATGCCGGCTTCCGTGAGCCCCAGGTGCAGCGCGTAGTCGCACCGCGCGGCGAGCGCGCGGTAGACGCGGATCAGGTCCTGCACCGCCGAGACCTTGCAGGAAAGCACGATGCGCTCCGCGGGCAGGCCCAGCTCGCGGGCGAAGGCGGCGCTCTCCAATGCCGAGGCGATGAGGGCCTCTCGCATCACCTCGTCGGCTTCCCGAGGCGCGGGCAGGCGCGCGTTCTCGTCCATCATGCGCGCCAGGAGCTCGGGGTCGAGGGAGCCCCAATTGACCCCGATGCGCACGGGCTTGCCGTGCTCGACGGCCTTCTCGATCATGGTCGAGAACTGGTCGTCGCGCTTCGTGCCGTGGCCCACGTTGCCCGGGTTGATGCGGTACTTGTCGAGCACGATCGCGCACTCGGGGACCTGGGTGAGGAGCTTGTGTCCGTTGAAGTGGAAGTCGCCCACGAGCGGCACGCGTACGCCCATCGCGTCCAGGCGGCGGCGAATCTCCGGGACCTGACGCGCCGCCTCGAGCGTGTTCACGGTGATGCGCACGATCTCGGAGCCGGCGCGCGCGAGGGCGGCCACCTGGCTCGCGGTGGACGCGGCGTCCTCGGTGTCGGTGTTGGTCATCGACTGCACGAGGATGGGCGCATCGCCGCCGATGGTCTTGTCGGCGACGCGCACGGGGCGCGAGATGCGGCGCGGGGACATGGGATCGGCTACTCGAGGGTGAAGCGCGCGACGGCGACGGTGG
>JAAOZZ010000200.1 GCA_012274175.1 Betaproteobacteria bacterium | reverse complement strand
CGCATCGCCCCCGCGCGCTCCACTATGCGCCGCGTGAGGGATCCGGGAAAGGTGAGCCAGGGCCTCCAGGGGTCGGCGTGCGGGGCGCCGTCGGGTTTCCATCGATTCATGCCTTGAGGTAGAACCGGCGGGTGCCGAGCCAGCGGTCGAGGTGGCGCGCGACCGAGCGCGATTTCGCGGCGAGCAGCTGGTCGGCCACGGCGCGGGCCGCCTCGAGCAGGTCGGTGTCGCGCTCGATGTCGGCGAAGCGAAGCAGCGGCGCCCCGCTCTGGCGCGCTCCGAGGTATTCGCCGGGGCCGCGCAACAGCAGGTCCTGGCGCGCGATCTCGAAGCCGTCGTCGTTCTCGTAGATCACCTTCAGGCGCTGGCGCGCCGCCTCCGACAGCGGCTGGTGGTAGAGGAGGATCGCGAGGCTCGCCTTCGTGCCGCGTCCCACCCGGCCCCTCAGCTGGTGCAGCTGGGCGAGCCCCATGCGTTCGGCGTGCTCGATCACCATGAGGGTCGCGTTGGGCACGTCCACGCCCACCTCGATCACCGTCGTGGCCACCAGGAGCTGGATGCGCCGGGCCTTGAAATCCGTCATCACCTGGGCCTTCTCCGCCGCCTTCAGGCGCCCGTGCACCAGGCCCACGGCGAGGTCGGGGAAGGTCGCCCGGATGGTCTCGAAGGTCTCGATGGCGGTCTTCAGCTGCAGCGCCTCGCTTTCCTCGATGAGGGGGCAGACCCAGTAGGCCTGGGCGCCGTCGCGGCAGCTTTCGCGCACGCGCCGGATCACCTCGTCGCGGCGCTCTTCCGAGACGAGCTTGGTCACCACGGGCGTGCGACCCGGAGGCAGCTCGTCGATCACCGTCACGTCGAGATCGGCGAAGTAGCTCA
Organism: Betaproteobacteria bacterium; assembly: GCA_012274175.1. Classification (GTDB taxonomy): domain Bacteria; phylum Pseudomonadota; class Gammaproteobacteria; order Burkholderiales; family Usitatibacteraceae; genus Usitatibacter. The sequence goes on along the minus strand of JAAOZZ010000200.1, from coordinate 4,381 downwards.
TCGACAGGGTGCGCGGAATGGGCGTCGCACTCATCATGAGCTGGTGGGGCTCGCCGCCGCCTTTCGAGGCGAGGGCCAGGCGCTGCTCCACGCCGAAGCGGTGCTGCTCGTCCACGATGACGAGCCCCAGGCGCGCGAAGGCCACGTCCTCCTGGAAGAGCGCGTGGGTGCCGATGGCGAGCTGCGTCTCGCCCCCGGCGATGGCGGCGAGCGCCATCTTCTTCTCCCGCGCCTTGAGGCCGCCCGCGAGCCACGCGATGCGAACCCCCAGCGGCTCGAGCCAATGGGAGAGCTTGAGGTAGTGCTGCTCGGCGAGGATCTCGGTGGGCGCCATGAGGGCGGCCTGCCAGCCGTTCTCGATCGCCTGCAGCGCGGCCAGCGCCGCCACCAGCGTCTTGCCGCTGCCCACGTCGCCTTGCAGGAGCCGGCGCATGGGATGGGGCTGCGCGAGGTCCCTGGCGATGATCCCATGGGCGTTGCGCTGCGCGCGGGTGAGCGCGAAGGGCAGCGACTTCACGAGCGCGTTGGTGAGCGTGTGGGCGTCGGGCAGCGGCGGGGCGGACTTGGCCCTCCTCTCGCGATAGGCCACGCGCATGGCGAGCTGCTGGGCGAGGAGCTCGTCGAACTTCACGCGCCGCCACGCCGGATGGGTGCGCTCCTCGAGGCTCGCCGCGTCCACGTCCGGCGGCGGCCGGTGCAGCAGGAGCACGCTTTCGCGAAACGGGCGCAGTCCCAGCTTCGCGAGCGCTTTCGGCTCGATCGTGTCCTCGAGGAGCAGCGTGTCGAGGGCATGGGCGATCTTCTCGCGCAGCGCCGCCTGGGAAAGGCCCGCGGTGGTCGGGTAGACCGGTGTCAGCGACTTGGGCAGCGGCGCGTCCTTCTGCACGAAGCGGTACTTGGGGTGCACCATCTCGTCGCCGAAGAAGCCGGGGCGCACCTCGCCGAAGAGGCGCACGCGCTTGCCGGGAGCGAACTGCTTCACCTGGCTCCCGTAGAAGTTGAGGAAGCGCACCCAGAGCTCGCGCTCGCCGTCGGCGAGCTTCACCACCAGCGTGCGCCGTCCGCGATACTCGACCCTGGCCTCGACCACCTCGGCCTCCACCTGCACCGGCCCGCCCGAGCGCGCTTGCCCGAGCGCGGTGAGCTTCGTCTCGTCTTCGTATCGCAGCGGCAGGTGCAGCGCGAGGTCCAGCTCCGAGCGGATGCCCAGCTTCTCGAAGCGCGCGGCGATGCCGGGGCTCGCGGTGCGCGCGGGCGGCGCGACGGCGACCTTCACGCGCCGGGCGTGGTTCCCATGTGCATCACCGCGTCGATCTCCACCTGCGCTCCGCGCGGCAGCGATGCGACGCCCACGGCCGCCCGGGCGGGATAGGGCTCGTGGAAATACGTCGCCATCACCTCGTTCACCTTGGCGAAATTGGCGAGGTCCGTGAGGTACACGGTCACGCGCACCACGCGGTCGAAATCCCCTCCGGCGGCGCGGCAGACCGCGCGCAGGTTGTCGAACACGCGCTTCACCTGGTTCTCGAATCCGTCCACGAGCTGCATCGACTTCGGGTCGAGCGGGATCTGGCCGGAGAGGTACACGGTGTCGCCCGCCCGCACGGCCTGGGAGTACGTTCCGATCGCCGCGGGCGCTTCCGAAGTCGCAATAGGATTCATGTATGGATGGAATTCATGTGTGGTTGCCGGGTGCTCGCCGGCGTTGAGCGGCGAGCCTTTCCGTCCGCTCCAACGCCGTTCCCGCTGCCATTCGAATCTCTCACGATGTCTTCTTCTTGAGCCGCGAAATCCGCACCACTTCCGGAATGCGGCGCAGGCGCCGGAAGACGTGGGCGAGGTGCATGCGGTTCTTCACCTGGATGGTGAAGACCACGGTGGTGTAGGCGGGGCTCGCGCGCTGCTCGGTCTCGATGTGGTCGATGTTCGAGTCCGCCTCCGACACCTCGGCGGCGAGGCGCGCCAGCACGCCGCGGTGGTTCTGCGCGACCAGGCGCACGTTCACGTCGAAGAGGCGGTCGGCCGACGGGTCCCACTGCACGTCGACCCATTTCTCGGGATCGAAATGGAAGGGGTGGATCGCCGGGCAGTCGTGGGTGTGCACCACCAGCCCCTGCCCCTTCTTGATCTGCGCGATGATCGGGTCGCCGGGGATGGGCCGGCAGCAGGGCGCGAACTGCCCCGCGAGGCCCTCGGTGCCGCGGATGGTGATGGAGTCGAGCCGGTGCTCGCCGTCGGGCGAGGGCTCGGCGATGGACAGCAGCTTCTTCGCCACCACGACGGCCAGGCGCTTGCCCAGCCCGATGTCGGCCAGGACTTCCTCGCGGGACTTGGCCGCGTCCCCCTTGAAGAAGCGCATCCAGTGCGCCTCCCCGATCTCGTCGGGATTGGCCTTGAGGGACCTCAGCGCCTGCACCAGCAGCAGCTCGCCCACCTCGGCGGATTCCTGCAGCTGCATCGTCTTCAGGTAATGGCGGATGTGGGAGCGGGCCTTGCCCGTGGCCACGTAGGAGAGCCACGCGGGATTGGGCCGCGCCTGCGGGTCGGTCACGATCTCGATGCGGTTGCCGTTGCGCAGGATCGTCCCCAGCGGCACCGGCTCCCCGTCCACCTTCGCCGCGACGCAATGGTTGCCCACGTCGGTGTGCACCGAGTACGAGAAGTCGATGGGCGTGGCGCCCTTGGGCAGCGCGAAGATCTTGCCCTTGGGCGAGAACACGTAGACCTCGTCGGGGAAGAGGTCCACCTTGATGTGCTCGAGGAACTCAAGGGCGTCCCCGCTCTCGCTCTGGATCTCGAGCAGCGACTGCAGCCATTGGTGGGTCTTCAGCTGCACGTCCTTCGAGTCGCCCTCGGCGCTCTTGTAGATCCAGTGGGACGCGACTCCCGCCTCGGCCACCTTGTGCATCTCCTGGGTGCGGATCTGGATCTCGATCGGCATGCCGTAGGGGCCGAAGAGCGTCGTGTGCAGCGACTGGTAGCCGTTGGCCTTGGGGATCGCGATGTAGTCCTTGAACTTGCCGGGGATGGGCTTGTAGAAGGTGTGCAGCGCGCCCATGGCGAGGTAGCAGCCCGGCACGTCGGGCACGATGATGCGGAAGCCGTAGATGTCGAACACTTCCGAGAACGAGATGTTCTTCTCCTGCATCTTCTTGTAGATCGAGGAGATGTGCTTCTCGCGCCCCGTCACCTGGGCGTCGACCTTGAATTCCTTCAGCCGCTCCTGGATCGCCTCCTGGATACGGCCCACGGCGTCGCGGCGGTTGCCCCGCGCCTTCTTCAGCGCCTTCTCGAGCACCCGGAAGCGCGTGGGATGCAGGTAGTGGAAGCCCAGGTCCTCCAGCTCGTAGTAGAGGGAGATGAGGCCCAGCCGGTTGGCGATGGGCGCGTAGATGTCGAGGGTCTCGCGGGCGATGCGCTCCTGCTTCTCGAGCGGCACCGCCTCGAGGGTGCGCATGTTGTGCAGGCGATCGGCGAGCTTGATCAGGATCACGCGCACATCGCGCGCCATCGCGAGCAGCATCTTGCGGAAGTTCTCCGCCTGCGCGTGCTGCAGCGTCGCGAACTCGATGCGGTCGATCTTCGAGACCCCGTCCACCAGCTCGGCCACGGCCTTGCCGAAGGTCTTCGCGATCTCGCTCTTGGTGGTGGGCGTGTCCTCCACCACGTCGTGCAGGAGGGCGGCCATCAGCGCCTGGGCGTCCAGGTGCCACTCCGCGAGGATCTTGGCCACCGCGAGCGGATGGGTGATGTACGGCTCGCCGCTCTGGCGGTACTGCCCCGAGTGCGCGGCGCGCGCGACCTCGTAGGCCTGCTCGATCTGCCCGATGTCCCTGGGCTTGAGGTAACCCAGGGCGGCGGTGAGCTCTTCCGGCCCGGGCCCCGGCAATGACGTCCCCGAGGCCTTGAGAGCCCCTAGGGCCGCATGGACGCCGAGGGCGGGCATGGAGTCAAAAAGGGGTCAGATTACTTTTTCCGCCGGGCGTGACCGCCGATGGGAAAAGTAACCTGACCCCTTTTTTTCAAAGTACCGGCGGGGTGGGCGCCGGCGGATTGAGCAGCTCCAGGCCCACTTTGCCGCCTGCGATCTCGCGCAGCGCGATCACCGTGGGCTTGTCCCTGTTGGGTTCCACGAGCGGTGTGGCGCCCAGCGCGATCTGGCGCGCGCGGTTGGTCGCGGCGAGGGTCAGCTCGAAGCGGTTGGGGAAGAACTTGATGCAGTCGTCGACGGTGATGCGGGCCATGGCGGTTCTCCGTTACTTGAATTGCGCGAGCAGCGAGACGAGGCGCGCGGATTGCTGGGCACGGGACACGCGCGTCGCGCGCACCACCCCCATCAAGTCCGCTACTGCCTCGTCGAAGGATACGTTTACAATTATAT
>JAAOZZ010000199.1 GCA_012274175.1 Betaproteobacteria bacterium | reverse complement strand
GGCTTCGGTCCCCAGCGCATCTACGATCGCTACTCGGTGGGCGTGTGCGAGAACCTGTTCGAGACCCTCGTCTCCTACGACTACCTCGCGCGACCCGTGAAGCTCGTGCCCCTCGCGGCCGAGACGGTGCCCCAGCCGGAAGAGGGCGGCACGCGCTACACCTTCCGCATCAAGCCCGGCATCTACTACGTCGACGACCCCGTCTTCAAGGGTGTCCGGCGCGAGCTCGTCGCCGCCGACATCGCGTACGCGGTGAAGCGCTTCCGCGACCCGGCGCTGCGAAGTCCCTACGAGTGGCTCTTCCAGGACAACATCCTGGGTTTGGACGCGCTCGCCGAGCGCGCCAAGAAGGAAGGGCGGTTCGACTACGACGCGGCCGTGCCGGGCATCGAGCTGCGCGGCCCGTACGAGGTGAGCTTCAAGCTGAAGGCGCCCAACTTCAACTTCCTCTACTTCATGGCGATGCCCAACGTGGTGCCCGTGGCGCGGGAGGTGATCGAGGCCTACGCCGCCGACACCATGGCGCATCCCGTGGGCACGGGCCCGTACGTGCTGACCGAGTGGGTGCGCCGCGCCAAGATCGTGCTCGAGCGCAACCCGAACCATCGCGGCTACGAGCTCGACACGCGCTACGCCGACATGAACGACGAATGGGACCGCAGGGCCATCGACGCGCTCGCGGGCAAGCGCCTGCCGCTCATCGACCGCATCGAGATCTATCCCATCGAGGACGAGCAGCCGCGCTACCTCGCCTTCCTCAACAAGGAGCACGACCTCCTCGACGAGACGCCGTTCTCCTTCATCAACCAGGTGCTGCCCAACGGCAAGCTCGCCCTGCAGCTCGCCCGGCAGGGCGTGCGCGTCTTCCGCGAGGAGCAGCCGGAGATCACCTACGACGTCTTCAACATCGACGAGAAGGTGAACGGCGCGGAAAATCCCGTGGGCGGCTACACGCCCGAGCGGGTGGCGCTGCGCCGTGCGATGGTGCTGGGCCACGATCGCAACCAGGAGATCGAGATCATCCGCAAGGGCCAGGCGCTCGCCGCGCAGACGCCCGTGCCCCCGGGGGTCGTGGGCTACGATCCGAGCTTCCGCTCCGACGCCCAGGATCCGAACCCTCCGCGCGCCAAGGCGCTGCTCGACATGTTCGGCTACATCGACCGCAACGGCGACGGGTGGCGGGAGCTGCCCGACGGGCGTGCGCTCGTGCTGCAGTACAAGTACAACATCGGCGGCCAGGAAGCGCGGGAGCTGGCCGAGCTCTGGGTCAAGTCCATGGCGAACGTGGGCATCCGCATGGAGGCCACCGCCGTGCAGTTCGCCGACCTCCTGAACGACAAGCGGGTGGGCAACTTCCAGGTCTCGGGATCGGCCTGGATCGCCGATTACCCCGATGCGCAGAATTTCCTCCAGCTCCTCTACGGGCCCAACACCAACCAGTCGAACGAGGCGCGCTTCAAGTTGGCCGAATACGATCGGCTCTACGAGAAGTCCCTGGGCTTTCCCGACAGTGAGGAGCGCAATGACCTGTACCGCGAGATGGACCGGCTCATCTTCGCCTACGCGCCGTGGCGCCTGGGCGTGAACCGCATCTTCAACCACCTGCAGTATCCGTGGGTCAAGGGATACAAGAAGCACCCGATCCTGTATACGAACTACAAGTACCTGGACATCGACGTGGCCGCCCAGCACGCGGCCATGAAATGACTCCCGACGGGAGAGGAGGCTCAACATGACCGCGTACGTGATTCGCCGGCTCTGGCAGATGATCCCGACGATCTTCGGGGTGATCCTGCTCATCTTCATCCTGTTCAACTGGGTGGGCGGAGATCCGGCCCAGGTGCTCGCCGGCAAGATCTCCAACCCGGAGCAGATCGCCAACATCCGCCGCCAGTTGGGCGTGGACCAGCCCTACTGGTACCAGCTCTGGGTCTTCGTGAAGCAGGTCTTCACCTTCGATTTCGGCCGCAGCTGGTCCACCAACGAGGAGGTGTCCCACATCCTGCTCACGCGCGTGGGGCCGACCCTGACCATCATGATTCCGGTGCTGATCATCACCACCGGGCTCTCGGTGCTCTTCGCGGTGATGGTAGCCTACGTGCGCGGCACCCTCACCGACCGCCTCATCATGATCGTGTGCACCGTGGCGATGTCGGTGAGCTTCCTGGTCTACATCATCGTGTTCCAGTGGCTCTTCGGCTTCATCCTCGGCTGGTTCCCGGTGCAGGGCTGGAGCGAGAGTGTCGCGAAGAACCTGGGCTACTACGCGCCGCTGCCCATCATGCTCGCGGTCTTCGTGGGCGTGGCCCCGGAGCTGCGGCTGTACCGCTCGTTCTTCCTGGACGAAATCCACCAGGATTACGTGCGCACCGCCCGCGCCAAGGGTGTCTCGGAGAAGAAGGTCATGATGAAGCACGTGATGAGGAACGCGTTGATCCCGATCCTCACCAACGTGGGCATCAACCTGCCGGGCGTGTTCGTGGGCTCGTTCCTGCTGGAGGTGTTCTTCTCCATCCCGGGCCTCGGGCGGGAGGTGGTGACGGCGGTGAACCGCAGCGACTTCCCGGTGATCAAGGCGGTGACCGTCTACCTCGCGGTGGTCACCATGGTCGTGAACCTGCTGGTCGACGTGATGTACAAATACGTCGACCCGCGCGTCACGTTCAAATAGGGGGATGACGATGAGCGCAGTCCTCACCCATCCGACCCCGCCTCCCGCCCAGGAGTCTCCCGGCCTCTGGGCGCTCGCCTGGCGGCGGCTCAAGCACGACGGCGTCGGCATGGTCTCGCTTGCCGTGGTGGTTTTCTTCCTGCTGATGATGGCTGCTTCCTATACCGGGCTCATCGCGAAGGACTGGAGCAAGGAGCGCGGCGTCTCCTACGCCAACCCCTCCTTCCTCGCCGGCTCCCAGAACCTGGAAGCCGAGGCCATGGCGAAGAAGCAGGGCGCCGCCAAGACGCCCCCCGTGGACCTCTCCGACATCGACCCGCTCGCGCCCCGCTACAAGGAGTGGGCGGAGCGCGCCGCCAAGATCGCGGTCACGGAGACCAAGCGCGCGGAAACGCTGCCCTTCGGCGGCGACAAGTGGGGCCGCGACGTGCTGCAGAAAGTGATCAAGGGCTCGGAGGTGTCGATCTTCGTGGGCCTTTCGAGCGCGATCCTGGCGACCCTCATCGGCACCGTGCTGGGCGCCCTGGCGGGCTACTGGGGCGGCAAGGTGAACGACCTCCTCGAATGGTTCTACAACATCTTCACCTCGATCCCGTACATCCTGCTGATCCTCGCGTTCGCGGCGGTGGCGACCTCCTCGGGCAAGTTCGGCAAGGGGATCCTGCCCATCGTGCTGATCCTCTCGCTCACCGGCTGGACCGGCATCTACCGCCTCATGCGCGCCGAGTACATCAAGCACTGCAACCGCGAGTACGTGAAGGCAGCCGAGGCGATCGGGGCCTCGAACCTCTCGCGCATGTTCCACCACATCCTGCCCAACGTGAGCCACGTGGCCCTGGTGCAGCTCTCCCAATACACGGTCGGGTTCATCAAGGCGGAGGTGATCCTCTCCTTCCTCGGCTTCGGCGTTCCCGTGGACATGGTGTCGTGGGGCACGATGCTCGCCGAGGCGCAGAACGAGCTCGTGATCGGCAAGTGGTGGCAGCTCGTGGCCGCGGGGGCCAGCATGGCGGTGCTCGTGACCGCGTTCTCGCTTTTGACCGACAGCCTGCGCGACGCGCTGGATCCGAAGCTCAAATGAGCGCGAAATCTCCCCTGCTGCAGATCCGCAACCTGGACATCGCGTTCCGGGTCGACCGCAAATCCGAGCCGTTCCGGGCCGTGAAGGGCATCTCCTTCGACATTCCCGAGCACAGCACCGTGGCCCTCGTGGGAGAGTCCGGCAGCGGCAAGAGTGTTTCGGCGATGGCGATCCTGGGGCTGCTGCCGGAAAACGCCCTGGTGTCTCCCGCGAGCAGCATCCTCTACGGCGGGCGCGACCTGCTCAAGTGCTCGCTCGCCGACCTGCAGGCGATCCGCGGCCGCGACATCTCGGTCATCTTCCAGGAGCCGATGACCTCCCTCAACCCGGTGTACACCGTGGGCGAGCAGATCGCCGAGGTGCTGCGGCTGCACATGGGCATGAGCATCCGCCAGGCGCAGGCACGTGTGGTCGAGCTGCTGGGCGAGGTGGGAATCCCGGACCCGCAGCTGCGCGTGAAATCCTATCCCCACGAGATGTCCGGCGGGCAGCAGCAGCGGGTGATGATCGCCATGGCGATCGCCTGCGAGCCGAAGCTGCTCATCGCCGACGAGCCCACCACGGCGCTCGACGTCACGATCCAGAAGCAGATCCTCGACCTGATCGCGGGCCTGCAGCACCGCCACCACATGTCGGTGCTCTTCATCACCCACGACCTGGGGGTGGTGGGCGAGATCGCCGACAGCGTCGTGGTGATGCAGGAAGGCGAGATCAAGGAGCAGGGCACCGTGGACGCGATCTTCGAGCGCCCGCAGCATCCCTACACCAAGGCGCTGCTCGCATGCCGCCCGCGCCTGGACCGCAGGCCCAAGCGCCTGCCGGTGATCGACGACTTCATGAAGGGCGACGGGCGCGTGCACGTCGAGGAGAGGAAGCGCGGCACCTCGCCCTCCGACCCGATCATCCTCGAGGTGAAGGGCCTCAACAAGACGTTCTTCCTCAAGGAGGGGCTGTTCGGCAAGCGCGCGGTGCCCGCGGTGAAGGACGTGAGCTTCACCCTGCCCAAGGGCAAGACGCTCGGCCTGGTCGGCGAGTCGGGCTCCGGCAAGACGACCGTCGGCCTCACCCTCATGCGCCTGCACGACGCCACCAGCGGCGAGGTCCTCTTCGAGGGGACGGACCTGCTCGCGTTGAGCGAGCGCGAGATGATGGCCTACCGGCGGCGCATCCAGATCCTCTTCCAGAACCCGTATGCCTCGCTCAACCCGCGCATGACCGTCGGCCACATCCTGGTCGAGCCGATGAAGATCCACGCCATCGGCAAGGACGAGCGCGAGCGCGTGGACATGGCCTTCAGGCTCCTCGAGCGCGTCGGGCTCGCGCCGCAGTCGTTCTACAAGTACCCGCACGAGTTCTCGGGCGGGCAGCGCC
>JAAOZZ010000002.1 GCA_012274175.1 Betaproteobacteria bacterium | reverse complement strand
GCCTTCACGTCCGTGATGACCAGGGGCTGGGTTGCGAGCTGCGTGCCCGCCATCGCCGCGAGCCCGTCGGATTGCGAGGCCTTCTGCACGCGCGCCTTCACCTCGCTCACGAGGCCCTCGGAGCAGGCGTCGATCGCGAAATCCGCGCGCTGCATCTCGCCCGCCTTGAGGTCCACGATGCGGCTGCCGCCGTCGCCCAGCTGGCGCGCGCTGATCGCTTCCAGGTGGCTCGCGGCGGGCAGCGTGGTGCGGTCGACCTTCACCACGTGGGTGCGGTTCACGATGCCGTAGAAGCTGAACTTGCCGGCGCCGTCGGTAATCACGTAGGTGCCGTCCTCGAGCAGGATGCGCACGCCCGGCACGCCCATCTCGCCCGCCTCCTGCAGGCCGCTTGCGTTGCAGTCCATGAAGATGCGCCCGACGATGAAGCCGTTGTCGCTGAATACGCCGCCCGACACCTGCACCCTGGCCATGGCGACGTTGGAAACCGTCGAGGTGCCGTTGGCCGTGTAGCTCGCCTGGGCGCGGTTCACGCCGTCGCCCTGCATCGAGCCGACCCCGATGCGCACGCGATAGGTGAGGGTCGCCTGGGCGTTGCGATCGAGCGTGCCCAGGGAGAACGCGAGGCGCGGGCCCTGCCCGCCCGAAGGATCGTCGATGGGCTGGCCGTCGCGCCGCGCGGTCCCGGGCATGTAGCCGAAGCCCGCCGGAAGGTTGTCCGTGAGCACCACGCCCGCGCGGTCGAGCACGTTGCCGGTGCCGTTCCTCACGCGCACCGAGTAGTCGACGAAGTCGCCCACCTCGGCCACCGAGCGCGAGGCGTCCTTCTGCACGAAGAGCCCGTCCTGCGGAATGCCGTCGAGCGGGATGTCCACGACCACGAGCCCGCCCGCGGCCACGAAGAAGGGATTGCCGTAGGAGCCGCCGCTCGTGAGGCCCGTCACGTTGAGATTGTGTCCCTGGGGCAGGCGCGGCCACGGCACCTGGGAGGCGAAGCGAAAGCCGTTGGGCGGCTGCACCGAGAGGCAGTAGCTGCCCGCGGGCGCCGGCGGGAACGCGAAGCGCCCGTCGGAGCCCGAGGTGGCGGGATTGCCGCTCACCATCGCGGGGGTCGCCGTGCACTGGGAGCCCGAGGCGTTCACGAGCGTGACCACCGCGCCCGCCACGGGCGAGTTGTCATGGCTGTCGAAGACGACGCTGGTGGGCGCCATCAGGGTGACCAGCGTCGCGATGGACTGGCCGCACCCCTGCAGGTCGACGTTGTAGACGTCACCCGCCTGCCCTTCGAGGATGTGGTCCCCGGCCACCACGGGCGGGGCGCGCACGGCGAGCGCGGCCACCACGAAGATGCCGGTGTCGGGACCGGTCTCGACGGCGGTGGCCTCCTCGCGCTCGCCCGCCGGGCCGGTGATCACGACCAGCCGCGAGTCCGGCGCGCCGTGGTCGGCGTTGCACGCGGCGGCATCGGCGCGCAGCCACAGGTTGCCGCCGACGATGCCCCAGGGCGTGGCCGACGCGTAGGAGCCGTCGGTGAAGTTGCGGATCACGTTGTCCGCCTGCTGCGGGATGACCTGGTCGTCCAGGGTCGTGGTGTCGTTCACGGCGAGCACGCCGGAGCCGGAGCTCGAGAACGACAGCGTGGTCACGTCGGTGTCGACGGTCGATTTGGCTTGCGTCGTGTTGCCCTGGGGAGCCAGCACGTCGACCAGGATGCGCTTGACCTCCCCGGGCGCGAGGGTGACGGACCAGCCGCGGGTCACGGGCGTATCGGTCGGGTCCACGACGCCGGGGATGGAAGCGCCGCCGGTCACGGGGTTGTCGATGTAGGCCGCCGAGGTCCAGCCGGCCGCGGCACGGCTGTCGACGATGTAGCCCACCAGCGCCTGGGCCGTCTCGGAGCAGTTGCCGCGGTTGGTGAGGGTGTGCGCGTAGGTCACGTGCTGGCCCTGCCCGATGTGGGCCTGGTGGTCCGGTTCCAGCACGAGGGAGCACTTCGAGGTGATGGTGCCCACGGCGTCGTCGGCGGAGGCCGAGCGCATGGGCGCGGAAGCCGCGCGCGCGGTCTTCGTCACCTTGTACGCCCCCGGCGCCGCGGTGGACGGGATGGAAGCCTGCACGACGATGTCGTAGGTGGCGCCCGGGGCCACGGAGCCGGTGTCGGGCGTGCCGTTGCCGTCGGTGTCGGCGAGCGGCGTGACACCGTCGGACTTGAAGAGCGCGAACGTGGTGCCCGCGGGGAACGTGCTCGCTCCCAGCGTGATGTCGAAGGTCTCGGCGGCGCTGCCGCGGTTGGTGAGCACGTTGCGGAACGCGACCGTGGATCCCGGATCGACGCTCGCCAGGCGCTGGCCCACGAGCTCCAGGTCCACGGTGCCGGTCACGAGGTAGCTCGCGATCTCGGTCTCGTGCTGTCCCTCGTAATTGCCCGCGGCATCGTAGAAGACGTAGCTCGCGCCGTTGGGCACGCTCGTGCCGATGGCGAGCCCCGCGTCGATGTTCACCTGGAACGTGACCGTGCCGCCGCTGCCCACCGGGATGCCGTACACCGTGGCGCTCACCGTCCCCGGCGCCGTCACGTTGTAGTCGAAGGCGACCTGGCCCGACGACGGGCCCTCGCGATCGTCGCCCACGACGGCGTCGCTCAACGCCGCGGTGCCGGTGCCGCTCCAGCGCCCGCTGCCCGGGACGTAGGTCATCCCCGCGGGCAGGCGGTCGGTGAGGCGCACCTTCGCGCGCGCCTGGTCGCAGGCGTTGTACGACAGGGTGACGGTGACCGGGCCCGCGGGCGACGGGCCGCTTTGGCGCGAAAGCGACTTCGACACCGTGGCGCAATCGGCGACAGCGGTATCGAGCAGGCTCACGGTGTCGATGTTGGGCGCGCTCAAGAGCCCCAGCGTGTTCGAGGCCCGGAT
>JAAOZZ010000198.1 GCA_012274175.1 Betaproteobacteria bacterium | reverse complement strand
GGCTGAGCGGCGTCCGCACCTCGATCCCGAGATCTTGCGCCCGCAGCTGCACCGCAGTCGGCCGCGGTTCCTTGCCACGTCCTGCCGGACGCGGTGGCTGGCTATAGGCGGCGACGACATCGTGCCCCGCCTCGTCGAGTACGTGCGGCTGCCGGCCAAGTCGCCGCATTTCGATCCGCAATGGCGCGAGCACGGCCACATCGAGGCGGCGGTTCGCCAGGTGCGCGAATGGATCGCGCGCCAGCCGGTAGCGGGGCTGGAGATCGAAGTGGTGCGCCTCGAGGGCCGCACTCCCGTGCTCTACTTCGACGTGCCGGCCACGCCGGGCGGCGGCGGCGAGACCGTGCTGCTCTACGGGCACCTGGACAAGCAGCCGGAGATGGGCGGCTGGCGCGCGGGCCTGGGGCCGTGGAGCCCGGTGATCGAGGAAGGCCGCCTCTACGGACGCGGCGGGGCCGACGACGGTTACGCGGCTTTCGCGGCGCTCTCGGCGATCCTCGCCCTCGACGCGCAGGGCGTCGCGCGGCCGCGCTGCGTGGGACTCATCGAGACCTGCGAGGAAAGCGGCAGCTACGACCTACCGGCGTATCTCGATCGCCTCGCCCCGCGCATGGGCAGCGTGGGGCTGGTGGTGGCGCTCGACTCCGGGGCCGGCAACTACGACCAGCTGTGGGTCACCACGTCGCTGCGCGGGCTCGTGAACGGCACGCTTTCCGTGGACGTCCTCACCGAGGGCGTGCACTCGGGAGATGCCGGCGGCGTGGTGCCTTCGTCCTTCCGCATCGCGCGCGAGCTCCTCGACCGGCTGGACGATTCGCGCACCGGCGTCGTGAAGCCCGGCGAGTTCGCGTGCGAGATCCCCGCCGAGCGGCTCGAGCAGGCGAGGGCCGCCGCGGCGATCCTGGGGGATTCCCTCTGGCAGCGCTTCCCGTGGGCGAGCTGCTGCGACGACCAGGCCACGGCGCGCCTGTTCGCGCAGCCCGCGAGCCGCGACCCGGTGGAGCTCGTGCTCAATCGCACGTGGCGCGCCGCGCTCGCGGTGACCGGCGCCGACGGGCTCCCGTCCCTGGAAAACGCGGGCAACGTGCAGCGCCCGCGCACGGCGCTCAAGCTTTCGCTGCGCCTGCCGCCCCTGGTGGAGGGCGAGCGGGCCGCCCGCACCATCCAGGCGATGCTCGAGCGCGATCCCCCGTATTCGGCGTCCGTGCGCTTCGAATGGGACGCGGCGGCCACCGGCTGGAACGCGCCGGCCGTGGCGCCGTGGCTCGCGCGCTCGCTCGACGAATCCTCCCGCGCGCTCTTCGGGCGGCCCGCGGCCTACATGGGCGAGGGCGGAACGATCCCGTTCATGAGCATGCTGGGCGCCAAGTTCCCGCAGGCGCAGATCCTCGTGACCGGCGTATTGGGGCCCAAGTCCAACGCCCACGGCCCCAACGAATTCCTCGACATCGCCTACGGGAAGAAGGTGACCGCCGCGACGGCCCTGGCGATCGCCGCCGCGGGAAGCGAATTCAGCGCCCGCTGAGCTCGGTCGCGCCGAAGAGGCCCGGCACGCGCGCGGCCTCGAGGGGATGGGCGAAGAGGTAGCCCTGGCCCGCGTCGCAACCGAACTCGGCGGCGGCGCGGCGCGCCTCCTCGGTCTCGATGCCCTCGGCCACGACGGCGATCCCGAGGCCGCGGGCGAGCGCCACGGTCGCCTGGACGATCGCCTTCGACTCGCGCCGGTGGGGGCCGGCGAGCGTGCGATCGATCTTCACGCATTGCACGGGGAAGCGGCGCACCAGCCCCAGCGACGCGTTGCCGGCCCCGAAGTCGTCGAGCGTGATTTCCACGCCCAGCCCCCGCAGCGCGCGCAGCGTGCGTTCCGCCTCCGCCGCATCCTGCGCGAGCGCCGCCTCGGTCACCTCGAGGCGCAGCGCCCGCGGCTCGATGCGGTACGCCTGCAGCGCGCGGAAGACTCGGTTCACGAGGTCGCTTTCCTGCAGCTCCCGCGCCGAGAGGTTGACCGACATCGCGACGTCCAGTCCGCGGTCGCGCCACGACGCGAGGTCGCGAAGCGCCCGGTCGAGCACCCAGCGGCCGATGTCGAGGATCGCCCCCGATTGCTCCGCGTGGGTGAGGAAGTCCGCGGGCGCCACCACGCCCGCGGCCGGATCGCGCCAGCGCAGCAGCGCCTCCACCGCCGTCACGCGGCCGCTCGCGAGGTCCACTTCGGGCAGGTAGAGCAGGAAGAACTCGTCGCGCTCGAGCGCGGCGCGCAGCCGCCCGGCCAGGTCGTGGCGCTGCCGGGAGAGGCGGTTGAAATCCTCGGAATAGAACTGGAAGTTATTGCGACCACGCTCCTTGGCCTGGTACATGGCCGCGTCCGCAAGCTTCACCAGCGCTTCGATGTCCTCGCCGTCCTCGGGAAAGCTCGCGATCCCGATGCTGCCGGACACGCTCACCTCCCGCCATTCGATGAGCACCGGCCGCTCGAGCATCGAGAGCACTTTCTGGGCCACGATCATCACTTCCTCGGGCCCGCGGTGCTCCTCGATCAGGACCACGAATTCGTCGCCTCCGAGGCGGGCCACGAGGTCGCTCTGGCGCACCGCCGAGACGAGGCGCCCGGCTACCGCCTGCAGCAGGTGGTCGCCGGCGTGGTGGCCCAGCGTGTCGTTCACTT
>JAAOZZ010000197.1 GCA_012274175.1 Betaproteobacteria bacterium | reverse complement strand
CGCGATGAAGTCCCTGGGCGTGAAGCCGGGCGACGAGGTGATCACGAGCGCGCATTCGTGGATCGCGACCTCGGAGACCGTGACCCAGGCGGGCGGCAACGTCGTCTTCTGCGATACCGACGGCGAGACCTTCACCATCGATCCCGCGCGCATCGAGGAGCGCCTCACCACGCGCACCGTGGGGATCATTCCCGTGCACCTCTACGGCCAGCCCGCGGACATGGAGGCGATCCTGCGCATCGCCCAACGCCACGGGCTGTGGGTCCTCGAGGACTGCGCCCAGGCGCACCTCGCCCGCTTCCAGGGCCGCGCCGTGGGGACCATGGGCACCGCGGCGGCCTTCTCGTTCTACCCGGGCAAGAACCTGGGCGCCATGGGAGACGCGGGCGCCATCGTCACCGGCAACGGGGGCCTCGCCGAGCGCATGGCGATGTTCGCGCGCCACGGGGGACTTTCGAAGAACGACCATCTCATGGAGGGCATCAACAGCCGCATGGACGGGCTGCAGGCGGCGGTGCTCTCGGTCAAGCTGAAGCACCTCGCGCTCTGGACCGCGAAGCGCCGGGAGCTGGCCGCGATCTACGACCGGGAGCTGGCACGCATTCCGGGCGTGCGCATCCCGAAGGTCGCACCCGGCCGCGAGCACGTCTATCACCTCTACGTGATCCGCCACCCCGCGCGCGATGCGCTCGCCGCGCGGCTGCGCGAAGCGGGGATCGCGACCTCGGTGAACTATCCCGTGGCCCTGCCATTCCTTCCCGCCTATGCGCGCCTGCACCACCGCCGGGAGGATTTTCCGAACGCGTGGGCCGACCAGTCCAAGATCCTCGCGCTCCCGCTCTATCCCGAGATGACGCCGGAGCAGCAGCGCGCGGTGATCGATGGGATCGGGCGCAGTGGCCTCTGAGGCCTCGCCGGGCCCGTTCCTGCGCCAGGTGGGGACGGTCGCCGCGGGCGTGGCGGCCGGGCAGCTGATCCTGCTCGTGGCGACACCTTTCCTCGCCCGCGTGTACTCGCCCGCGCAGTTCGGCGTCTACGCGCTCTTCATGGCGATGTACGTGGTGACGACGGTGGCGTCGTGCATGCGCTTCGAGATCGCGATTCCGCTCGCCGCTCCCGAGATGCTCGATGCGGTGATCCAGGCCTCCGCGCTCTCGGGGCTCGCCGCCGCGATGGCGATCGCGATCATTGCCGTCTCGGGCGTCGCATCCCTCTGGAAGGCTTCCGCGTCCACCATGGCGTGGCTCGCCGTCTGCGCCCCGCTGCTGGCCCTCATGCAAACCGGCATCTACGCGTCCATCCGCGATGGCCGGTTCCATTCGAACGTCGTGGTGCGCATCCTGCAGCCGGCGGCGTTCGTCGCCGCGGCGCTGTCGTTGCCCGCCTTCGGGCTCGTCGCCGCGCAGGCGTTCTCCGTCGCCGTCGCCGCGGTGTTCTCGCTGTGGCTATTGCGGCCGCACCTGCACGCGCTTCCCGCCGGATCGTTCGCGCGCGTGTGGTCGCGCTTCCGGGCGCATCCCACGGTATCGCTGCCGAGCACGCTCCTCGACACGCTCTCCCTCGCCTGCCCTTTCTTCGTGATCTCGGCCGCCTACGGTCCCGACACGCTCGGCAACTATTCGCAGATCCAGCGGCTCCTGGGCGCGCCTCTCTACCTGCTCGCCATCGGCGTGAGCGAGGTATTCATGCGCAATCTCGGGCGCCAGGAGCCGGCGCGGCTGCGTCCCCTGGTGCTGTCCACGTTCTGGCGGCTCGCGCTCCTGGCGGCGGCGCTTTTCGCGGCGGCACTCCTCGTGGGCAGCGAGCTCGCGCACCTGCTCCTCGGCGCCCAGTGGCGCACCGACACGAGCTTCGTGCTGCTGGTGCTCTCCCCGGCGCTCGTGCGCATGTCGGTGTCTCCCATCACCGGGGTGTTCGCGGCGGCGCGGCGGCTGCGGGTCGCCACCGGATGGCAGGTTGCGTACTTTGCGCTCACCTTCTCGCTGCTTCCCGCCTTCGCCTGGCGCTGGCCGATCGAGCGCTTCCTGCTGGGCTACCTCGCGCTCGAGGCCGCGATGTATTCGATCTACCTGGGCCTGGCCCTCGCCGTGGCGGGCCGCCCGGCGCGGGACCCCTGACATGTGCGGGATCGCGGGAGCGTTTTCGCGCACGCCTTTCGAGGCGGGACGCATCGAGCCCATGGCCGAGGCGCTCGCCCATCGGGGGCCCGACGACGAGGGATACGTCGTGATGGAAGGCGGAAAGGCGCTCTGCCTCGGCGGCGCCGCCACGCCCGCGGAAGTCTTCGCCCACGCCACACCGTACCGGCCCACCGCCCGCATTCGCGACGAGCGCCATCGGGTGGTGGAAGGCGCCCTCGCCTTCCGCCGCCTCGCGATCCAGGACGTCTCGCCCGCGGGGCACCAGCCCATGAGCTTCGCGGGCCGGTACTGGATCGTCTACAACGGCGAGATCTACAACTTCCCCGAGCTGCGCACCGAGCTGGAAGCGCTCGGATGCGCATTCCACACCGGAAGCGACACCGAGGTCATCCTCGCCGCATACGACCGCTGGGGACCGGCGTGCCTCGCCCGCTTCAACGGCATGTGGGCGCTCGCGATCCT
>JAAOZZ010000196.1 GCA_012274175.1 Betaproteobacteria bacterium | reverse complement strand
GGGGCTGCGCAAGGCGCGCCTCGAGCGGCGGGACGCGAACCTCGTCGCGCGCCCCGAGGGTCCGCCGCGCGACGGCGAGCGGGT
This sequence comes from Betaproteobacteria bacterium, assembly GCA_012274175.1. Taxonomy (GTDB): domain Bacteria; phylum Pseudomonadota; class Gammaproteobacteria; order Burkholderiales; family Usitatibacteraceae; genus Usitatibacter. The sequence continues at coordinate 7,848 of JAAOZZ010000196.1, read as the reverse complement.
GGCGATCGCCGGCACCCTCGAGGCGACGGGTGAGCCGCTGCGCGCACCCTTCAGCGGCTTGGAGTGCGTGGTCTACGACTACCAGATCAGCCACGTGCCGAAGCTGCCGCCGGGTTTCGGGAAGATGAAGAACCAGAACTCGCAGCCCTCGGAGGTAATCTCCCGCAGCGGCATGGCGATGGCGCCTTCGATCATCCGCTCCGGCGTGCGCGAAGTGCGGCTGCTGGCCTTTCCGGGGTTCGAACGATTTCCCGACAGCAAGCTCGACGACGGCGCCATCGAGCGAGCGCGCCGCTACATCGCCGCGACGCCGTTCACGGAGCAGTCGATCCTGAACGCCCGCAAGTGGCGAAGGTCATCGGGGACCGCAGCGGCAGCCTGCGGGTGGATTGGAAGATATCTTCCCACGAGGAGCTCGAGGACTCCAGGTTCAACGAGCGGATGGTGCCGTCCGGCGTGAAGGCCTGCGTGGTCGGGCTCTATTCGGAGAAGGACAACGCCATCGTGCCCCAGGCCGATACGGGCGGAGTGAGGATGATCCGCGGCAGCCGCGAGGAGGCCCTGGAGTTCCTGCGCGACAAGCGCAGCAGCTCGGTGATCGCCGCGGTGATCTTCCTGCTGGTGCCGGCGCCGGTCACCTACGCCATCCTCATGCATCGCGAGCGATACAACGAAGCGCACCACGAGCCCTCCGTGCGAGGCGACAGGGCGGAAGCCTTCGGAGCCGCCGTGAAGGCGGGCAACGTCGCCGCCGTGCGGGAGGCCCTGAAGCGTGGCGCGAGCGCGAACGCGCCCGACGAAAACGGCCAATTTCCGCTGGCCAACGCCGCCAACGGGCCGACCGCGACCGCGCTGATCGAAGCCGGGGCGAAGGTCAACGCGCGCAACCGCGACGGCGACACGCCCATCATGGATGCCGCAGGCCAGGGGCATGCCGACGTCGTGCGCGTCCTGATCGCCCACGGCGCCAACGTGAACGAGAAGAGCGGGGACCATGGCAAGACGGCGTACGACTACGCGGCCTACAGCGACCAGGAAGAGGTCATGAAGATGCTTCGCGAGGCCGGAGCGCGCCCGACTCCGTGATGCGTCCGATCGCCTAGCCGGGCGGAGTCCGCGAATGCGCGATGGCAGGCGTCGCCTCTTCCAGCTCCGCCGCGATCCCCTTCTGCAACATCCCCAGCGCGGTCGCCGGATCGTCGGCGAATTGGAACAGCGCAAGGTCCGCGCGGTCGATCATGCCGTGCCGGACGAGGGCGTCGAAATCGATGATTTCGTTCCAGTAGCCCGACCCGTAGAGCACGACCGGGATATTGCGGCTGAACCTGCGGGTCTGCATCAGCGTGAGGATCTCGGTCAGCTCGTCCAGGGTGCCGAAGCCGCCCGGGAACACCACCAGCGCGCGTGCCAGGTGAGCGAACCAGAGCTTGCGCATGAAGAAGTAGTGGAACTCGAGCGTGAGCTCGCGCGTGACGTACGGGTTCGGCCGCTGCTCGTGGGGCAAGCCGATATTCAGGCCGATGGTCTTGCCGCCGGCCTCCGATGCGCCGCGATTGGCGGCCTCCATGATGCCCCCGCCGCCGCCGGTACAGACCACGTACCGATGGGCATGGGAAGGCAGGCCCTTCGACCAGGCGGTGACCAGGCGCGCCAGCTCGCGCGCCGCGTCGTAGTAGCCCCCCAGCGGACCGTCGGGCGACAACCGCGCGGAGCCGAAGAACACGATCGTGTCGCGGACGTGCTCGCGGCGGAAGGCGTGCATCGGCTGGAGGTATTCGGCCAGGATGCGCAGCGCTCGCGCATCGTCGCTGTCGATGAACTCCTCGCTCTTGTACGCGAGGGGATTGCGCGGCCGATCGTCGGAGCTCATGGCTTGCCGCGCGCCAGCGCGAAGTCGATGAATCCGCGCTCGACATCGGTGTGGACTAGCTCCACGCGGACGCGGTCGCCGACGTCGAGGCCTTCGAATCCACGCACCACCCTGCCTTCGGCCACCGGCCCGGCAATGCGCACCCATGTTCCCTTTTCCGACGCGCCGGTCACGATGGCCTCGAAGCGTGCGCCGATCCGCGGGGCGAGGAGCAGCGCGGCGGCGGACTTGCGGACCTGCCGTTCCACCTTTTCCGCATTGTCCTCCTGGTCGGTGCAGTGGCGCGCGAGCACCGCGAGCTCGTCGCTGGTATACGGCGACGATTGCCCGGCGAGCGCCGCCTTCAGGAGGCGTTGGGCGATGAGATCGGGAAAGCGGCGGTTCGGCGCCGTGGAGTGCGTGTAATCCTTCACGGCCAGCCCGAAGTGTCCTTCCGTCGGCTGTCCTGGCACCTCGAGCGCGTATTCGCCGGAGCCCAGCAGCTTCACGACGGCAAGCGACAGGTCGGGAAAGCGCTCGGGGTCCGCCTGGCGGCGCGTGGCGAGGAATGCGTCCAACGCGGCGGCGTCCGGCGTCGTTGGCAGCCGCTCCCCCGAATCGGCGGCGAGCGCCACGATCCGGTCCCAGCGCTTCGGCGTACGCAGCACGCGGCGCAGCGACGCAAAGCCCTTCGCTTCGAGATATTTCGCGGTCACGCCATTGGCCGCGATCATGAAGTCCTCGATCAGCTCCTTCGCCCGGTTCTTCTCGTCCGGGAGGAGGTCTGCCAGTGCGCCGTCTTCGAATACGGCGCGCACTTCCAGCGTTTCCAGGCGCAGCGCACCGTGCGCGTGGCGCACCTGCCGCAGCGCCTGCGCGGCCCGGTCCTGGATGCGGATCTGCTCATCCATTCCAGGCACTGCCGCGAGCTTCGGCGGCGCGGGGGCGGTGCCCATGAGCCAGGCCGCGAGGCCGTTGTAGGCGAGCTTCGCGCGATTCAGCACCGCCGCCCGGTAGATGTCCGAAGCCGGCACCGTGCCGTCGGGCGCGACCGCCATTTCGATCACGATCGCCAGCCGCTCCTCGCCTTCGGCCAGCGAAGTGAGGTCGGTCGACAGTTTCTCCGGCAGCATCGGAAAGATCTCCGCGGCCGTGTAGACGGAGGTCGTGTTGGTCCACGCGTGGCCGTCGATCGCGGAATCCTTCTTCACCAGCGCGTCGACGTCGGCGATGGCGACCCGGATCTTCACCGCGCCGCCTGCCATGGGCTCGGCCACCGAGAGCTGGTCGAGATCGCGGGAATCGTCGTTGTCGATCGACGACCAGGACAGGCCGCGCAAGTCGCGAATGGCGGCGCCCGAGGCCGCGGCGGCCCGGGTGATGCGTTGGGTTTCGGCGATCACGGCGGGCGAGAAATCCGGCAGCAGCCCGCGCCGGAGCATCGCCTCATGGGCGATGCCCTGGAGCTCCTCCTTTCCGGTTCCGCGTCGCGCCGTCATCCAGGGCTCGGTCGATATTCCAGCGCTATTGTGCTCCGCGGCCGGACCCGGCGTGTGCGGCATCGAACAGACCGCGCGCCGCGCGAGTGGTCCAATGGCATTTCGCACTCCTACGCTTCGTAGGGCGCGGGCAACGAGAAGGAGTCCAAAATGTATATCAGCGCCGGCATGATCCTGCTGATCATCATTCTGTATCTGATTTTCCGATGAACCACGGTCCGAAGCGGTTCCCGACGGTCGCCCTGCCGCCGTCGGCCGCCGCATCGATCGCGCTTCACGCGAGCCCGACGGCGATCTCCTCGAGCATCGCCCGGATGCGGCCGATCCTGCGGGTGCGCCGCGCGACCTCCTCGTACCAGTAGACCGCCGCGGAACCAGCGCTCTCGGCGAGGGCATTCCACGTCTGCTCGCACGCCGCGGCGAGATGCGCAGCTCCTCCCGTGGCGATCCATTCGCGGGCGAGCACCGGCAGCGGCGCATCGGCGAGCCGGCCCAGGGAAAGCTCGCGATTCACTTCGTGGGTGAGCGGGAAGATGGTCGAATCCGATTCCACCACGAGGATCGGCGCCACTTCGGCGAGGTCGCGCACCGGGCGCGAGGGTACCAGGCGATCGCGGCAAGCGAGGATCTGCTCGCGGGTGATGGCATCGACGTGCACGGCCACGTCGAGCTCGGCGCCCAGGCGCGAAGCCTCGATGAGCGCGGCCAGCAGCTCGACGGCATCGGGACGCGACCCGGACGTCTGTGTGGCCGCCCTCCCGTGCAACGACAGGGGATGGACCTGGACGCTCGCCGCGCCCTGCTCCGCGGCGAGGCGCACCACGAACTCGAGGCTGTCGGCGTTGTGCTGCGTGAGCGTGAAGATGAAGCCGAAGGCCACGCCGGTGTCGCGCAGCACCTCGAGGTTCTCGAGCGTGCGGTCGAAGGCGCCGACCCGGCCGCGGATGCGATCGTGCTCCTCCCGCCGGCCGTCGATGGACACCGCGAGCACGTCCACGAGCGGCGCGATGGGGCCGAAGCGGTTGTACGTCGCGAGCATCCCGTTGGTGGTCATCGTGGTGGTCATGCCCACCGAGCGCGCGTGGGCGAGGAGCTGCGCGAGGCCGCGGTACAGGAGCGGCTCGCCCCCCGAGACGGCGAGCTGCGTGTAGCCGAGCCGGGCCGCGTCCTCCAGGCAGGGCAGGAGGAGCGAGAGGGGAAGCTCCTCCTGCGCGTCCGGTCCCGACGACGAGTAGCGGTGCGTGCACGCGAGGTTGCATCGCCGCGTGGGGTGCAGCTGCAGCACCCGCGACTCTCCCCCCGGGCAACGCATCAGCACGTCCCGCCGAAGCCCGCGTTCGGGTCCCGCGCGGCGCCCGCCTCGTTCGAGTATCCGTTGTCGATCTGCATCCGACGCAATCTAGCGTCGCAGGACGACTACGGGCTATCGGGTTTTGTGCGGGAACGGTGCAGAAAATGTCGCAGGAAGGATTGGGCCCTATCCGGCGAGCGCCGGGTAATCCGTATAGCCTTTCGCTCCCGGCGTATAGAACGTGCCCGGATCGGGCGCGTTCACCGCAGCGCTGGATTTCCATCGCGCCACGAGGTCCGGATTGGCGAGGAACGGCCGCGCGACCGCCACCAGGTCGCATTTGCCCGCGGCCAAATCGCTTTCGGCGCGCGCGGCGTCGTAGCCGCCGGAAAGAATCAGCGTGCGCTTGAATTCGTCGCGGAACGTCGCCTTCATCGAATCGGGCACGGCCGGTGCGCCCATCGACGAGTGGTCGACAAGGTGGATGTAGAGCAGTCCGGCGACGTTGAGCTGGCGCGCCAGGTAGGTGTAATCCGCTTCCATCGACGCGTATGCCGGCATGTCGTTGAACACCCCGAACGGGGACAGCCGTATGCCGACCTTGTCCTTGCCGACGGCCCCGATCACCGCATCGGCGACTTCGAGCACGAAGCGCGCGCGATTCTCGATGGAGCCTCCATAGCGATCCGAGCGCCGATTCGAGCTCGGGCGGATGAATTGCTCGATCAGATAGCCGTTCGCCCCGTGCAGCTCGATGCCGTCGAATCCCGCCGCCACGGCGTACTTCGCCGCCTGGGCAAACTCCCCGATCGCGGTCGTGATGTCCGCCCCGGTCATCTCCTCCGGCACGGCATTGGGCTTCATGCCCTGGGCATCGGTGTACATCTCGCCGGCGGCCGCTACCGCCGACGGCCCCAGCACGCGCGCGCCCGCAGGCAGGTTGAGCGCGTGGGCGACGCGCCCGCAGTGCATGAGCTGCATGAACATCTTCGCACCGCCGGGGCGGACCGCTTCGGTGACGCGCCTCCAGCCTTCGGCCTGCGCGGCGGAAAAGCTCCCGGGTATGCGCGCATAGCCCAGTCCGTTGGGAGACGGCGACGTTCCTTCGGTGATGATCAGTCCCGCCGAGGCATGCTGCGCGTAGTACTTCGCCATGAGATCGTTGGGGACATTGCCGATGGCGCGACTGCGCGTCATCGGCGCCATGACGAGGCGATTCTGGAGCGCGAGGGGTCCCAGCGTAGTCTTCGAAAACAACAGCGACATGGTCGTTCTTTCCGGAAGGTGATCTGGATCGGGGCGGTCGCAATTCGTTGCCCGCCTCGTTCGCATGTGCAGGAAATTACGTCGGGCCCCGGCGCTTCGAGAGGACGCGGCGGGCCTCCTCCCGGTCGCGGCGATGCTGCGCTTTCGCTTCCGCGATGCAGGTGCCGCGGCCGGACTGCTGCGCGCGACAATCCTTCAGCGCCTCGCCCAACGCGGCGTCCGCTTCCTTCACCAGGGTCTCGTACTTGAGCCGGGGCGTGTCCGCGGGCACGTACCAGCGCGCCGGATCGCCGCGCTCCGCGTCCACTCCGACATGCTCTTCGGGCGCGAGCGTCGACGGATAGGCGGCGGTCGCGGCGAGCGCGCAAAACGCGGCCGAGGCGACGATGAGAAGGTTGCGATTCATGGAGCGCTCCCATGGGAAGTTGGCGGGGTCCGGAGCGCCGGATTCGCGCTCGGGCAACCTGCAGTATCGCGAGGCATCGGCCGGGCGTCCGTCTGGCACCGCACATAGTCCGGCCGGGCCGCTGCGTATACTGCGGCATGTACCATGGCGAACGATTCAACGGCTACACGCACCTCGCGGGCGCGCTCCTCGCCGCGGCCGGTGCCGCCACCCTCATCACGCTGGCCGCGCTGAAGGGCGACGCGACGCGCATCGTGAGCTTCAGCGTCTACGGCGCGGCCTTGTTCCTGCTCTATCTCGTCTCGACCCTGTACCACAGCCTGCGCGGCCGGGCGAAAAACGTCTTGCGCAAGCTGGACCACGTCTCGATCTACCTGATGATCGCGGGCACCTACACGCCGTTCGCGCTCGTGACGCTGGGCGGAGCGTGGGGATGGACGATCTTCGGCGCCATCTGGGGACTCGCCGTGGCGGGCATCGTGCAGGAGCTGTGCATCGCCCGGGGCGCGCGCGTGCTATCGCTCGCGATCTACGTGCTCATGGGCTGGCTGGCGGTGGTCGCGTGGGTCCCGCTCTTCCGCGCGCTTTCCTGGAGCGGGATGTCGTGGGTGGCGGGAGGCGGGCTCCTCTACACGGTCGGGATCGCCTTCTACCTGTACGACGAGCGCTTCCGGCACTGGCACGGCATCTGGCACCTGTTCGTGATGGCGGGGAGCGCAGTACACTTCACCGCCATCGTCCTGTTCGTCGCGTGACCGGGCCCCAGGGAAGACTTCCGTGAAAGCCGAAAAACCAGAGACCAGCCGCAAGGCGCAGATCGACGCGCTGCTCCTCAAGCTTCCCGGCGTGGTCGGGAAGAAGATCAACGGCCTCGACGCCTACTTCGTGAGCGACAAGATGTTCGCCTGCATCAGCGGCAAGGGCATCGGGTTGCGCCTGCCGGTGGCCGCCGCGACCGACCTGCAGTTCTCGCGGGAGAACGTGGTCCCGTTCCAGCCGGGCGGCATGGCGAGCTCGAGGGAATGGATCCAGATCGATCGCGCCGAAGCGACCGACTACGAGAAGGACCTGGAGCTGTTCCAGGCCGCCCTCGATTTCGTGAAGGGCACGCGCTCCCGCTAGCCGGGCAGCGTCACTGCAGGGTGAACTCCACGCGGCTCGGGCGGGTCGCATCCGCGGGCGTCGATTCCGCGGCCGGGGCCGTGGCGAGCAGCACCCGTTCCGCGGGAAGGTGTCCCGTGCCGACGAGATAGCCCTTCACTTCCTCGCGGCGGCGAAGCGCCAGGGCCGCGAGCGCCTCGGGGGCGATCTCGATGCGCTCGAGCAGCCTCGCCTCCATCTGCTCGACCGTCGGTTGCTTCGGTGCGCCTGCCTTCGGCGGGCCTTCCTTCGCAGCGCTTGCCTTCTCCGCGGCCTCCTTCGCCTCGGGCTTCGCGATCTCGCGCTCGAAGACCAGCTTCAGGTAGCGGGGATATTCATCGGGCGCGACCGTGATCGCGGCTTCGCCCGGCGCGGCCTTGCCGCCGGCGGCGAGCGC
>JAAOZZ010000195.1 GCA_012274175.1 Betaproteobacteria bacterium | reverse complement strand
TCTATGGACTATTTGGCGAGGCGATCCTGGAATTCGAGCGGCGCCACGGCCTGCTGCGCGGCGGACCGGGGAGCGAATTGAGCGCCATGGTGTTCGGCGAGTATTTTCCGAACCCCGCCATTTTCGGCACCGCCGAGGACGCGTGGCGCATCGTGGGACTCAAGACGGCCTTTCTCGGCGAAATGGTCGGGACCGCGCTGCTCGCGTTCATCGTCGCGGCCGTGACACATCCGCGCAACCGCGCGAAGCCGCCCCCCGCCATGCAGGCGATGATCATCGGGCTGGGCGTCGCGGCGATCATCTCGGTGATTGCGCCCCTCACCCAGGCCGGGCTCAACCCCGCGCGGGACTTCGGTCCGCGCGTGGTCTCGTGGCTCATGGGCTGGGGCGAGATCGCGTTCCCGGGACCGCGCGGCGGCTGGTTCACGGTGTATATCGCCGCTCCGGTGATCGGCGCGATCGTCGGAGGAGGTGTCTATCGCTTCGTGGCCGGGCAATGGCTCCCTGCCCCCGAAGATTCGCCGGCGGGCGAGGAGCCGCGGGACTCCTGAGCGCAGGCGCGCCATCGCCGTAGAATGTCCGCACGTTCCCGCAATCCCCCGGCATAGGGAAATCGCCATGAACCTCACACTGACCGCGGAGCTCGAGGAGTTCATCCGACAGAAGGTGCGCTCGGGCTACTACGAATCCCCGGCGCAGGTCGTCGAGGAAGCCCTGCTGCTGCTCGAGGAACGGGATCATCTCACGCGCATCCGGCGAGAGCGCCTGCTGCGCGAGCTCGCGAGCGGCGTGTTCCAGGCGAACAACCGGCAGCTCGTCGACGGCGCCCAGGTGTTCGCGGGCCTGCAGAACCAGGCGAACGCGGCGAGCGAATGAGCGCCGCGGGCGAGATGCTCTTCACGTTCGTCGCCTGCGACGACCTCAAGCACATCTGGGAATCCATCGCGATCCCCACGGACGTCTGGGGCCACACCAATTCCGACAACCTCTCGGCGGCCCAGGGCTTCGCGAACGCTTTCGCGAAGCATTGCGCGCTGCTCGCGAAGAACCCCGATCTCGGCATGCCGCGGGAGGAGCTGCTGCACGAGATGCGCAGCTCGACGTTCCAGAAATACGTGATCTTCTACCGCGTGCGGGGCAAGCAAATCGAGGTCGTGCGCGTGCTTCGCACCACGCGGGACATCGAATCCTCGGCGTAGGCGGCCTCGGTGTTCGCGCCTAGCGCGCCGACACCCTGCGCAGGCGCACGATCGCGAACAATCCCGGCACCGCTCCCAGGCCCAGCGTGGCCCAGGCCATGCCCCAGGACAGCGTCGATCGCTCGCCGGAAACGCCCGTGAAATGGTCGAGGACGAGCCCGAACACCAACGGGCTCACGCCGCCCAGTCCGAATCCGATCGCGGCCCGTAGCGCGTAGGCCACGCCCAGCGACTTCGCCGGCACGAGCTCCGTGAGCGCCGTCGAATACACCGACGAGTCGCCGAGCGCCGTGAGGTTGTAGACGATCGCCACCGCCGCGAGGATCCACAGCGGAAACGTCACCATCCATCCGAAGGCGAGGGAGCAGGCGAGGCTCGTGACCGTCATCCGCAGCATCACGCTCGTCCGGCCGACGCGGTCCGAAAGCCGGCCGCCCGCCACGCTGCCGATCGTGTTCGTGGCGAAGCTCAGGCCCGCGAGCAGCGTGCCGATGCCCACGGCGGCCGCGGCGCCGTAGGATGGGGTCGCGGCGGCGGCGAGGTAGGCCGGGAGCCACGCCCACAAGCCGAGCAGCTCCCAGGCGTGGAACGCGTAGCTCCAGATGGCGAGCATGGCGGCCTTGTTGCGTACGACCTCGAGGAGGGAGCGCCAACCGCCCCGCGCATCCGCGCCGGCGGTGACGAGGTTGCGGGTGTGGCGCAGCACGAGCGCGCAGACGACGAGGCCCACGGCCGGTCCCGCCGCGGCGGCGAAGAACGCCATCCGCCAGCCGTGGGAAGCGACGATCGCTCCTCCGAATACCAGGGACACGGCATATCCCAGGGACGATGCGGCGAGATACCACCCCATCGCGCCGCCACGGCGCTGCGGCGCGAAGCGCTGCGAGATGAGCGCGAGCCCCGGCGTGTACGAGCCCCCGGAGCACAGGCCGGTCAACGTATAGAGCGCCAGCGCGGAGGCGAACCCGTCGGCGAAGGCGGCGAACGCAAGCGCGCTCGCCACCGCCGCACAGCTCATGAAGAGGAAGGTCCGCTTCGCGCCGAATCGATCGGAGAGGAAACCCGCGGCGAAGAGCGACACCAGGTAGCCGTAGTGCCACCCGGTGTGGATGACGCCCGCTTCCCCGGCGTTCATGCCCCAGTCCTTCATGAGGATCGGCATGGCGCCGGTGTATGCCATGAAGATGAAGCCGAAGCTCATCCGGCCCATGCACAGCCAGACCAGCCAGCGGTTGTCGCTCACGCCATGGCTTCCGGGCGCACCGTCGAGCGTCGTTCAGGCCGCGGCGGGATCCGGATCGCGCCCCCCGCCCGTTTCCTCGTCGGCGCGGTATTCGGCCACCCCCGCGGGCAGCCGCTCGATGGCGGCCAGCAGCTTCTCGACCCGCGCCCTGGTGAATTCGAGGCAGAGCGATGCGAAGGTCCGCGCGCGCTGCGGGTCGTCGAAATAGTAGCGCCCGTCGATGCACCCGTTGGCGCGATGGTTGGCGGCGAGCTCGCTGCTCACCTCCAATGGCGTCGCGGGAATCGGGCGCGGCGGTGCGGAGCGATGGCGTTCGATCGCGCGGACGATGTTTCCCTCGACGACGACCACGTAATGGTCAGCCATCGCGGCATGCTCCCTCGTCGCCCGTCACGCGCCGTCCTCGCCGCGGGTGGGCCGCCGGTGGCCGCGGCAGGTCCCGAAGCAGTACGGTGGATTCTCCGAGCGCTTGCAGCCGCACATGAAGAACGTGGCGCTGATGGGTGCCACGAACTCGATCGGCTCGAAGCCGGTTCCTTCGTGGGAATCGTCGCACCACGGCTGGGTGGCGCTCAGGCCGCAGCTGCACCAGCGATAGCTGCGCCCTTCCTCGACCCGCACTTCGTAGGGGCCGCTACGTGCGGATCGGGGGAGCGAGACGCACGGCGCTTCCGGCTTCTCGCGCTCGTCGCTCACGGATCAGGCCCCGGCGGGCACCTTCTGCTCCTGCGCCTGGACGCCCTGCTCTTCCTTGGCCTGCTCGAGCAGGAAATCCCGGATCACCGCCACGCGCTTGGACCAGCGCAGCTCCTCGGGGTAGACGAAATAGGCGTCCATGCTGGGCCCCAGCACGTCGGGCAGGACATGCACGAGGTCGGGCGACTCGTCCATGATGTAGTAGGGAAGCGCCGCGATGCCGAGGCCGCTCTTCACCGCGCGGTAGATGCCGTAGATGCTGTTCACCCTCAGCGCGGGGGTGCGCTCCTTGCCGGGCTCGCATCCCAGCTCGAGGACCCAGTCCAGGTTCTTGAACGTCGAATTGAATTCGTCGCCGTAGACGATGAGCTCGTGGTTGTCGAGATCCTTCGCGGTGGCCGGCGAGCCGTGCTGGCGCAGGTACTCGCGGCTCGCGAAGAGCTGGTAGCGGATGGTCATCAGCTTGCGCTGTATCAGCTTGGAGTTGGTCTGCTCGGCGAAGCGGATCGCCACGTCCGCCTGGCGGGAGAAGAGGTCGATCTCCGTGGAGTCGACCAGGATGAGCGAGACCGCGATGTGCGGGTACTGCTGGTGGAAGAGGTTGATGCGGGAGGTGAGCCACGCCGAACCGAAGGTGACCGAGGTGGTGATCTTGAGCGGCCCTTCGGCCTGGCCGCGGCTTTCCGTGATGCGCGACAGGCCCTGCGCAAGCTGGCTCTCCATCTCCTGCACGGAGCGGTAGAACCCCTCGCCCTGCTCCGTCAGCACGAGACCGCGGGCATGGCGGTAGAAAAGCGGGACGGTGAGCGACTCCTCGAGGGAGCAGATCTGCCGGCTCACCGCCGACTGGCTCAGCTGGAGCTTGCGGCCCGCCTGGGTGAAGCTGCCGGCCTCGACCACCGCGTGGAAGACGCGCAGGCGGTCCCAGTCGACGATCTTCAGTCGCTTGCTCATCGCATGCCGCGGGGGGCTCGGGCGTGCCGGATCATGGAAGGATGATGTCACAAGGCCGTCGGGGCGGGTAAGGCTTACGCGGGCGCCACTTTCGTCGCCTTGAACCCGCCGAAGCTGTCGGCCACGATCTCGAAGGCGACCTTCTGGCCCGCCTCGAGGTCGGATCCATCGGAGACCGCGGACTTGTGCACGTAGATGTCCTGGGCGCTGCGGTCGTCGGTGATGTAGCCGCCGAAGGGCGTCTGCTTCGCGTTGTAGCGCTTGACGCGCCCCGTCGCGGGACCGGGAAAGATGCCGCGCGCCGCGCTCTTGTCCATGGCCGGCTTGTTGGTGACCACCTGGATGCCCGATTCCGCCTCGAACGCCTCCCAGATCTCGAGCGCTACCTCGATCGCGGTGCGATCCGTCGTGTCCAGGTCGAGCACCGGCTTGGCCGCGCTCCCGGCCGAGCCGTAGAGCTTCCTGCGCAGCTCCGCATCTTCCCGGTCGCGCGCCGCAACGCTTTCGCCCAGCTGGCGCGTGCGCCCGCCGCCCTCCTCCTTGCGGGTCTTCCAGCGCGCGTCGCGCACATCGTCCCGGGCCTTGAGGTGCACCAGGAAGACGTTGTCGCGGTTGCCCAATACGGCGTCCATGAACGTGCTCTCGAAGATCATGAGCTTCTCGTTCCATCCCGCCATGCGCAGCGTCTCCGCGTCCAGGTCCCGGTGGAACGACTCCGGAAGGCCCGCCGCGGTGGGTGTGCCGGTGTACTTCGCCTGGGTCGTCGCCTTCTCTCCGCGGTTGGTGAGCTTGAAGCCGGTGATGCGCGAGAGCTCCTCGGCGACATCCGTCTTGAGCGAGCAGGTCCCGCCGTAAATGGCGATGATGTTTTCCATGGTGTGCTCCGATCCTGATGTTTTCTTCGGTCCGCCTACGCGCGGGGCGACTCGATCGCGCCCGCATCGGCGCGCCCACTGCCCCGCAGCATCGCGCCGAGTACGCCGTTCTTCCGGGCCGCGAGCAGGCCCTTCTGCGAATGCATGAGGCGCCCCATCGGGGTCGCGCAGGTGTGGACGAGCCGCTTCAGCGGCACGTAGCCGATGAAGGCGCATGCCCCGATCACGTGCACCACCCAGAGGGGCTCGTAGTACGTCTCGCGGGCGAGGCCAGCGGCCTGCAGCCCATGGGCGAACGCGAGGCCCACGAAGGACGCCCCGTGGGCGGGGTCCGCGATCGACGCGGCGATGCGCAGTCCCTCCACCATGAAGCCGCTCGCCACGACGAAGAGCAGGAAGAGCGTGGTGGGCGTGTCGCTGAACTTGCGCTCCGGCGTCCCGTTCACGCGGAGCCTCCACGCGAGCGCGATCACGCATCCCGCGAGCACCATCAGCCCCGTCAAGTCGAACGCGGCATCGAAGACGAGCCGCACGGGATGGCCCGGCTCCCGCCAGACGTCGCGCCAGCCGAACGCCGGGAAGCCCTCCCGCAGGAACACCGCGGCGAGCTCGAAGACCACCATCCACGCGAAGCCCCAGAGGATGAGCGTGTGGCGCAGCCACCGGATCTTGCTCACCTCGAAGAGGCTGCGATGCACGATCACCTCGTCGACGAGCGTGCGGCGCATCGCCTCCGGATCGCTCTGCTCGCGGGTGACGTACTTGCCGAAGCGACGCCACGTGGGCAGGTTGTTCTTCACCAGCTTGCGGTACAGGCCCGCGTCGAGCACCGCGAGTGCCGCGAGCACGGCGGGTCCGAAGAGGATCCAGCGCCATTCCATGCGCCCGTCGATCGTCTCCCGGGCGAAGAAACCGGCGAACGCCGACAGAGCGAGGACATAGGCGCCGATGCCGGCCCGCAGCATCATCGAGGTCAAGCGGCCCAGGAGCGCGGTGTCTCCCGCGCGGCTGAACGCGAGGACCCCGAAGCAGCCGGCGGCGGCGGCGAGAAGCAACGTCGCCGCGGCGAAGAATCCATAGCCCCACGCCGCGGAGAGCCCGCCGGCGAGGCCCGCCATCAGCAGCGCGCCCGCGGCCGCGGCCAGCGCGAAGAGCGCCGCGCGACTTTTCGCGCCGCTCACCCCACGGCCGCCTTCGCCTTCATCGCCTCGCGCTCCGCGTCGATCACGAGCATGTCGGCGTGCAGCTTCGGATCTCCGCCCTTCACGTCCTTGTACTTGAAGATGCAGGCGCGCGCCTTGTCGACCGCGATCAGCGCGTCCGAGGCGTAGGCATCGGCGCCGATCTTGTCGCACCACGCCTGGCTGATGGGCGCGCCGCCGACGAAGACCTTGACTACCTCCCGCAGGCCCTCGGCCTTGATGAGCTTCAAGGTCTCCCACTGCATGTTCATCGTGGTCGTGAGCAGCGCCGAGAATCCGACGATCCTGGGCTTGTGCTTGCGGATGGCGGCGATGAAGTCCTCGGGCGGCACGGACACGCCCAGGTCCACCACCGTGAAGCCCGCCGCCTCCATCATCATCGCCACGATCTTCTTGCCGATGTCGTGCAGGTCGCCCTGGACGGTGCCCACGACGACGGTTCCGATGTCCTCGGTCTTCTCCGCGACGATGAGGGGCTTCAGCACCCCGAGCGCCACCTGCATGCACTTGGCCGACATCATCACTTCGGGCAGGAAGTATTCGTCCATCTTGAATCGCCGGCCCACTTCCGCGATGCCCGCCGCCATGGGTCCGGCGATGAGCGTGCGCGGCGAGATGTCCCTCCCGAGCAAGGTCTTGATGTATTCGTTGGTGCCGGTGTGCTCCCCGTCGATGATGTTCCACTCGAGCTCGTGGAAGATGTCCTTGATCTCGGCCGGGGCGTCGGACCAACGGTCGGTCTTGCGCGAATCCTCGATGTCGTACTGCAGGTCCTCGAGGTCGTTTTCCTTGTCGGTGTCGATTACGAGAGCCATGGCCCCATCCTCGGTTGATCCTGGATTCGATGCGCCGAAGTACCCGCTCGGATATGCGCCATCATCCGGCCGCTTCCTCGCGCCGGCGCCGCTTCGGCGCCTTCTCCGACCACGGCTCGTAGCCTTCCCCGGCGTCCGCTCCCGGGGGCGGCGCATCGGGCAGCGGGTACACGCCGTACTCGTGCGCCTCGTCGATCATCGCGAGCACGTTCTCCGTGGGCACGTCGTGCTCGAGGCGGTGCGAGCTGCTGAGCAGGTACCCGCCCCCCTTGCCCATCTCCCAGATGCGGGCGCGAACCTCGGCGCGCACCTGCTCCATGCTGCCCCAGGGAAGCGTCTCCTGGACGTCGATTCCGCCGTAGAAGAACATCTCCTTGCCGAGCAGGCGCTTCTTGGCCGCGGGGTTCGAGTGGCGCGCCACCTTCGGCGGCAGGCTGTCGGAGCCGTCCACGCCGCAGTCCATGAGGCCGCGCATGTACGGCTCGGCGAGCGCCCCGCAGCTGTGGAACTGGATCCTTCCCTCGGGGTTCTTCTTCAGGTAGTAATCGCGGATCGCCTGGATCGAGCGCATGTAGTGGGGCTTCAGCTGCGCGTTGAACATGGCGAGGGACTGGAAGGCGGTCTTCTCGCTCGCCAGGTCCTCGGGACTCACCCGCAGCC
>JAAOZZ010000194.1 GCA_012274175.1 Betaproteobacteria bacterium | reverse complement strand
GTGCTCGAGGAGTTCCTCGGCGTCGCACTTTTCCGGCGCCTCACCCGTGCCCTCGAGCTCACCGCCGAGGGCGGCGCCATGCTGCCCAAGGTGCGCGAAGGCATGGCGAGCCTCGCCGATGCCGTGGAGCGGGTGCGCTCCCGCGACGGCGCCTGCGCGTTATCCGTGGTCGCCCCGCCCAATTTCGCAGCGCGCTGGCTGGTGCCGCGCCTCGCGCGCTTCACTGCGTTGCACCCGTCCCTGGAGCTGCACCTGGCGAGCCGGCCCGCGATGATCGACGGACGCGAAGCCGCCGCCGCACCCGTGCCGGTGCACGACGCCCGGGAGGATTCGCCGCTGGTGATGGTGCGCTTCGGCGACGGGCGCTATCCCGGCGCGCGGGTCGACCGGCTTTTCTCGGCCGTCTACGTGCCGGTATGCAGCCCGAAGCTGCTGGAAGGCGAGCATCCCCTGCGCGCCCCGGCGGACCTGCGCTTCCACACGCTGCTGCACGACGACACGGTGGTGAAGGAAGGGGCGCGGCCGGCGTGGACCGACTGGCTCGAGTCCGTGGGCATCCACGACATCGACGTGACCCGCGGGCCCCACTTCAGCGACGCGTCCCTCGCGCTGGAAGCGGCCACCGGCGGCATGGGCGTGACCCTCGCGATGCGTCCGCTGGTGCAGGCGGAGATCGAGGCCGGCCGGCTCGTCGTGCCGTTCGACATCACCGCGCCAGCGACCTTCTCGTACTACCTCGCCACGCCCGAGGCGGACGAGCAGCATCCGGCGGCGATGGCGTTTCGCGAGTGGCTGCTCGCGCAGACCGCGCCCGAGCGCGCGGCCTCCGTGCGCTAGAGCCAGCCCACGCGGCGGAAGCGCCGGAAGAGCAGCCAGTCGATGAGCACCATCAAGCCGAGGGACAACGGGTAGCCGAGGGTCCAGTCGAGCTCGGGCATGTGCTTGAAGTTCATGCCCTCGATGCCGGCGATGAGCGTGGGGATCGCGATCAACGCGGCGTACGAGGCGAGCCGCTTCGTGACCTCGTTTTCCGCGAGCGTGATCATCGAGAGGTTCACCGACATCGCCGTCACCACCATGTCGCGCAGACCGTCGAGCGCCTGGCTCACGCGCAGCAGGTGGTCGTAGATGTCGCGGAAGTAGGGCTGGGTGCCCTGGCAGACCTGGGGCACGCGGCCGCCATAGAGCCGGTGGGTGGCCTCGATCAGCGGCTCGACCGCGTGGCGCAGCACCATCAGCTTGTGCTTGAGGTCGTAGAGGTCCTGGATGTTCTGCCGCGGCGAGGTGCCGGCGAAGATGCGCTCCTCGAGCTTCTCCAGCTCGACCTCGAGCGCGTCGACCACGGGAAAGTAGCGGTCCACCACGTTGTCCATCAGCGCGTAGAAGACGAATCCCGATCCGTTCCGCAGCAGCTCGGGCTCGCGCTCGGTGCGCTCGCGCACCGCGGTGAATCCGTGCTCGGTCCCCTTGCGCACGGAAAGCACGTAGTTGGGACCCACGAAGATGCTCAATTCCGCCAGGTCCATTTCGGCTCCACGCAGCTCGATGATCTGCAGCACGGTGAACAGGGAATCGCCGTACTCGTCGATCTTCGGCCGCTGGTGCCCGTGGCTCGCGTCCTCGACGGCGAGGGGATGCAGGTCGAACTCCTGGCGCATCACCTCCAGCTCTTCGTTGGAAGGATCCTTCAGGGCGACCCACACGAAGCATTCGGGACGCTTCAGGTAGTCGCTGATCTCCTCGACGCGGATGTCGCCGAGCTTCCGCCCGTCCTGGTACGCGGCGCAGTTGACGATCATGGCTCCTCCTTCTTGTTATATTCCCCGGGACCGAAAATCGCGCCCATGCGTTCCCTCTTCATTGTCCTTGCCGTGCCCCTCGCGGCCGCCCTCCCACCGGCGGCAGGACCGGCGTGCGCCGCATTCCCCGACGACGAAGTCCACGTCGACGGAATCACGGGGCGGGGCGAAGTGGGCTTCAACGTCCACCTGAACACCACTCCGAGCGGACGCTCGACGCCGGATTATCCCGGTGAAATCCCTCCGGCGCACGCCTGGCGCTTCGTGCCCTCGGTCGCGTACGGCCTCGCGCCGGGCCTGGAGGCGGGAATGAGCGTGCCGACCGCGTGGAGCGCCGGGGCGACCGGCGCCCGTTCGGGTGCCAAGGTGAACGTCAAATGGATGGCCCTGCAGGTGGACGAGCGGCGACGGGGCGCCTTCGCGGGAGTGAATCTCGAATACGCCTGGATTCCGCGCGCGCTCGATCCCGTGATGCGAAGCTTCGAGGTGCGGCCGATCGTCGGCTGGCGGGGCGAGCAGTGGCGCATCGCGTTCAACCCGATCCTCGGCTTCGACCTCGAGGGCCCGGAACGGGGAACGCGCCCCGGGCTCGCGCCAGGGCTCAAGGTCGGCCATCGCATCGCCGAGGGAATCGACGGGGGCATCGAATATTATGCGGAGCTGGGACCGGTCGGACGTTTCCTGCCCCGCGGCGAGCAGCCTGCGGCGGCCTACCTCGTGCTCGACGTGGACCGCGGTCCATGGGTCTTCCATATCGGGATCGGTCGCGGCCTGAACGGCGCCACGGATCGCTGGACCGTGAAGGCCATCTTCGACGTTCCCATCTAGGGCTCACCACGCCGCGGTGGCGTCCATCGTCATCGCGCCCTCGGCGTCCCGCGTCCACAGCCGGGCCGTGCGGGCGCCATCGTCGGGAACGCCGCACGTGGAGAAGGGCGCCGTGTCGTAGAGCGGGCGCAGCGCGCGGAACGCAAAGCGGCGCAGCGTGGCCCCGGGCCGCTCTCGCCGCAGGAGCTCCACGAGCAGTGTCGCGATGAGCGGGCCGTGCACCACCAGCCCCGGATAGCCCTCGACCTTCGTCGCGTAGGGGTGGTCGTAGTGAATGCGATGGCCGTTGAAGGTCACCGCGGAATAGCGGAAGAGGAGCATCGGATCGGGCACGATTTCCCGCCGCCAATCCGACTGCGCCGGCGCGGGGATCGGCGGCGCAGCGAGCGCCGCCTCGCCCCGATAGACGATGTCGTGCTCGTCGACGAGCGCGATGCCGCCGCCATCGCCCACCTCGTGGCGCACGGTCACGAACACCAGGGTGCCGCTGCGTCCCTGCTTCACGGCGACGTCCCGGATGGTGGAGACCCGCGTCACCTCGGAACCCACCACGAGCGGGCGCAGGAACTCGATGCGGCTTCCCGCCCACATGCGCCGGGGCAGCGGCACCGGGGGCAGGAAGCCGCCGCGGGCGGCGTGCCCGTCGGGACCGGCATCGGACTGGCGATAGGCGGGAAGGAAATAGAGCCAGTGCGCGAGCGGGGCGGCGGACTCGCCCGGCCGCGGAGGGGCGTCTTCGCGGTCGAGGAGTGCGGCGAGCGCCACGAGCGGCGCGGCGCAGAGGGTTTCGCGGCGCTCCTCGCGCCGGCCGATCCAATCGGCGAGGTGTGCGAGATCGGCCGTCACGGGCGGGCCTCCTTCCAATCGCCGCCGAGCGCCCGGATCAGCGCGACCGTCGCGGCGAGGCGGCGCGCGGTGAGGTTGACCGTCGAGCGGTCCTCGGAGAGCTGGGTCGCCTGGACCTGCACCACGTTGAGGAAGCTCACGGTCCCGGCCTTGTACTGGTTCAGCGTGAGCGCCACGCTTTCGCGCGCCGCGCGGGCCGCCTCGAGCTGGACCCGGGACTCCTCCGCGATCCAGTGCAGCGCGGCGAGGTCGTCCTCGACTTCCTGGAATCCCTGCAGCACGGTCTGGCGATAGTTGGCGACCGCCTCGTCGTAGGCTGCGCGCGACGAGGCCACCGCGGCTCCCCGCGCACCGAAATCGAGGATCGTGTCCGCGAGGCCCAGGCCGAGGGACCAGGCGCGATTGGGGACGGAGAAGAGCTTCGAGAGGGAGCTCCCGGCGAAGCCGCCGCTGCCCGTGAGGCTGAGCGTCGGGAAGTACGCGGCCTCGGCGACGCCGACGCGGGCGTTGGCTTCGGCCATGCGCCGCTCCGCCGCTGCGATGTCGGGCCGGCGCTCGAGCAGCGTGGAGGGAAGGCCGGGAGGAATCCCGGGCGTGACGACTTGCACCTTGCTGGGCGCGATGGACAGCTCCGAAGGCGGCCTGCCCGTGAGCACCGCGATCGCGTGCTCGAGCTGCGCGCGGGTGGCGAGCAGGTCGATCGCCTGCGCCTGGGTGCTGCGCAGCTGAGACTCGGCCTGCACCACGTCGGCCTTCGCCGCCACGCCCGCGGCGTAGCGGTTCCGGGTGAGGCGGTAGGAAGTCTCGAAGGCCTTCACCGAATCCTCGAAGAGCACCCGCTGGGCGTCGGTCGCGCGCAGCTGGAAATAGTCGGTGGCGAGCTCCGCCTGCAGCGACAGCCGCGCGGCCTCCAGGTCCGCCGCGCTCGCCGAGGCTTCCGCGCGGCTCGCCTCCACCAGCCGGCGCACCCGTCCCCACAGGTCCAGCTCCCAGCTCGCGCTGAGCGTCACGTTGTAGCGGCGCGAAGGTTCGCCCACGATGGCGGAGCCGCGGGTGGCGCCGGCGTCGGCGGCGAGGGTCGGGAAGAGGCCCGCGCGCGCCGCTTGCACCGCGGCGCTCGCCTGGGCGTAGCGCGATTGCGCGGCCTTGAGGGACTGGTTGGACACGCTCACCTG
>JAAOZZ010000193.1 GCA_012274175.1 Betaproteobacteria bacterium | reverse complement strand
TTCTACAAGGAGCTGGGCAACCAGGGCCTGAAGGCGACCGACGTGCCGGTGGTGGCGTTCTCCGTGGGCGAGGAGGAGCTGCGCGGCGTGGACACCAAGCCCCTCGTGGGCCACCTCGCGGCATGGAACTACTTCATGTCGCTCAAGAACCCGACGAACACGGCCTTCAAGAAGGAGTGGGCGGCCTACGCCAAGGCGAAGAAGATCCCGGGGCAGATGGACAAGCCGCTGACCAACGACCCGATGGAGGCGACGTACATCGGCATCCACATGTGGAAGCAGGCGGTGGAGAAGGCGAAGAGCTTCGATACGGACAAGGTGATCGCCGCCATGGCCGGGCAGACGTTCAAGGGGCCGGACGGCTTCCTCATCACGATGGACGCGAAGAACCACCACCTGCACAAGCCGGTGTTCATCGGCGAGGTCGGCGCCGACGGCCAGTTCAACGTCGTGTGGAAGACGAAGGGCCCCATCAAGGCCCAGCCCTGGAGCCCGTTCATTGCCGGCAACGACAAGAAGAAGGATGAACCCGTCATCGCCAAGAAGTAGCAGGAGCGCAACTGCGCCCACGCAAGGACGGCGGCGCGCGAGCGCCGCCGTCGTTTGGAGAAGCGAATTGAATGCGGCGCTGCTGCGATCGGTCGTGGTCGTCCTTTGCGTCCTCGCGGCATGCGCGAGCACGCGCGCCCTGGCGCTCGACGCGGCCATCGTGGCGCGCCTCGCCTCGGACGATGGCGACGAGAGGGTGGCCGCGGTCCGGGCGATCGTCGCATCCGGCGACGAACGCGCGCCCGTGGTGCTCAAGGCCCTGGCCGACGGCGAGCTGCAGGTGGCCGCGGGAAGGGTATTGATCGTAAAGGAAGGCAACGGGGTGGACGCCGCCACCGGCTCGGCGGTGAGTCCCCTTCCGGACGGCCTCGAGGACGTGATGTTGAACAATCGCCTGCGGGGCGAACTCGATCGGGCGAGGGCGGCCCTCAAGCTCCTCGCGCCCGATCCCGAGGCGCGCCGCGCCGCGGTGAAGGAACTTTCCGGCACCGCGGACGAGTCGATGGCGCCGCTCGTGCGCAAGGCGCTCGCCGCCGAGAAGGACCCGGGAATCAAGGCGTCGCTCGCGATGGTCGCGGCCGGGCTCAACCTCCGGAGCGCGGACAAGGCGACGCGCCTTGCCGCGGTCCGGGAGCTCTCCGGCTCGAGCAACCCGAGCAGCAAGACGCTCCTCATCCCACTCGCCGACGCGAGCGAGCCCGACGAAGATGTGCGGCGCGAAGCGCGCGACGGGCTGAAGGCCATCGAGGCGCGCCTGTCCCGGGCGGAATTCGTGGGCCTCGCGTTCTCCGGGGTGAGCCTGGGGTCGATCCTGCTGCTGGCCGCGCTGGGGCTCGCCATCACCTACGGCCTCATGGGCGTCATCAACATGGCGCACGGCGAGCTGATCATGATCGGCGCCTACACCACCTACGTGGTGCAGAACCTGTTCCGGGCCCATCTTCCGGGAGCGTTCGACTGGTACCTCGCGCTGGCGGTGCCGGCGTCGTTCATGGTTTCCGGGCTGGTGGGAATGGCCCTGGAGAGGAGCGTCATTCGCTGGCTCTACGGGCGGCCGCTCGAGACCCTGCTCGCCACCTGGGGCATCAGCCTGGTGCTGATCCAGGGGGTGCGAACGATCTTCGGGGCCCAGAACGTGCAGGTGGAGAATCCGGCGTTCATGTCCGGCGGCGTCGAGATCCTCTCGGGCATCGTGCTTCCTTTCAGCCGTATCGCCATCGTCGGCTTCGCCGCGGCCGTCGTCGCCGGCATCGCCCTGCTGCTTTCGCGCACCCGCATCGGGCTCTTCGTGCGCGGCGTGACCCAGAACCGCGCCATGGCCGCGTGCATGGGCGTGCCCACGGCGCGCGTCGACATGTGGGCTTTCGGGCTGGGCTCCGGACTCGCGGGGCTCGCGGGCTGCGCGCTCTCGCAGATCGGCAACGTGGGGCCCGACCTCGGCCAGTCGTACATCGTCGACTCGTTCATGGTGGTGGTGCTGGGAGGCGTCGGGCAGCTCGCCGGTACGGTGTACGCGGCGCTCGGCCTGGGCTTCGCCAACAAGCTGCTCGAGTCGTGGTCGGGCGCGGTGATCGCCAAGATCGTGGTGCTCGCCTTCATCATCGTCTTCATCCAGAAGCGGCCCCAGGGGCTCTTCGCTCTGAAGGGAAGGGCGCTCGAATCGTGATCTCCCGGCGCATGTACGGCCCGAAGGGATGGACCGCCCTCGCGCTCGCGGCGGCGGTCGTGTTCGTGGCCTTTCCCGTCATGAACCTGGCGGTCGCACCGGGCAGCCCGTTCCACGTTTCCGCCTTCCTCGTGGGGCTGGTCGGCAAGATCATGTGCTACATGATCGTGGCGGTCGCCATGGACCTGGTGTGGGGCTTCGCGGGGATCCTGTCCCTGGGCCACGGGCTCTTCTTCGCCCTGGGCGGCTATTGCTTCGGCATGTACCTGATGCGCCAGATCGGCGCCGACGGCCAGTATCACGTGAACATGCCGGACTTCATGGTGTTCCTCGACTGGAAGGAGTTCCCGTGGCAATGGTGGAACTCCGCGAGCTTCCTGTGGGCGATCTTCCTCGTGGTGGCGGTGCCGGGGCTGCTCGCCTTCGTGTTCGGATACTTCGCCTTCCGCTCCCGGGTGAAGGGCGTGTATTTCTCGATCATCACCCAGGCGCTCACCTACGCGGCGATGCTGCTCTTCTTCCGCAACGCGACCGGTTTCGGCGGCAACAACGGCTTCACCGACTTCAAGCGCATCCTGGGCATTCCCATCGCCACCCCCGAGACCCGCATGGCGCTCTTCGCGTTGACCGGCGCCACGCTCGCCGCGACCCTGCTGCTGGGCCGCTTCATCGTGACCTCGAAATTCGGCCGCGTGCTCGCCGCGATCCGCGACGCCGAGGCGCGGGTGATGTTCTGCGGCTACGACACGCTCTGGTACAAGCTCTTCATCTGGACCCTGTCCGCGGTCCTCTGCGGCATCGCGGGCGCGCTCTACGTGCCCCAGGTGGGCATCATCAACCCGGGCGAGATGTCGCCCGCCAACTCCATCGAGATCGCGATCTGGACGGCGGTGGGAGGGCGCGGGACGCTCGTGGGCCCGATCATCGGCGCGGGCCTCGTGAACGGCGCGAAGAGCGTGTTCACCGATGCGTTTCCCGAGTATTGGCTGTACGTGCTCGGCATGCTCTTCATCCTCGTGACCTTGTTCCTCCCGGACGGCGTCGTGGGATGGGCCAAGCGGACCTGGGCCGCGCGCTCCGGTGCGGGAGAGCGGGCTTGAAGATGAGCGAGCTGCCGACGAGCGACAAGCGCCTGGCCGATCCCGATC
>JAAOZZ010000192.1 GCA_012274175.1 Betaproteobacteria bacterium | reverse complement strand
TCACGCAAGGCCTACGAGGCCACACTTCGGCTGGGGATGGAAACGTCCACGGGCGATCCCGAAGGCGAGGTGACGGCGCGCGCCCCGGTCGATGCGAGCGCGCAGGAGATCGACGCGGTACTGCTGCGATTCCTGGGCCCCCAGGACCAGGTGCCCCCGATGCATTCGGCGGTGCACGTGAACGGCCGCCGGCTGTACGAGTACGCGCGCGCCGGCGAGGAAGTCGAGCGCGCGTCGCGCCCGATCGTGATCCACGAGATCAGCCGGCGCTTCCTGCGCGGCGACGAGCTGGGCATCGCGGTGTCCTGCTCCAAGGGCACTTACGTCCGGTCCCTCGCCATGGACATCGGCCGCGCGCTCGGATGCGGGGCTTGCCTCGTGGGCCTGAGACGCACCGCGGCGGGCTCCTTCCGGGTCGAGGACGCCATGACCCTCGAGGCGGTCGAGGCCGACCCCCTGGCGGCGCGTTCGCGCCTGCTGCCCCCCGAGGCGCTGGTGGCGCAACTGGCCCGCCAAGAGGTGGCGGGCGACGCGGCGCGCCGCTTCGCCCATGGCCAGGCGATCACCGCGCCCCCCGTGCTCCACGCCGGCGAAACGGCCGTCTTCGGCCCCGGAGGCCGGTTCCTCGGGGTGGGCCACGCGCAGTGCGACGGCCGGATCGTCCCGGTACGCCTGATGGCCCGCGGAATCGAGGCGGAGTCCCCTGATTTTGCTTGAGTTTGTGGTGCGATTCGCGCTAAAATGCGCAGTTCAATCGAGACCACGCAATTCCTCGACCGCTCCACTTCATCGAGACGACAGAGTTCGCAAGATTCAACGGAGAGTTTCCACCCATGGCCGTCACCACCGCAGACAAGGCGCGCATCCTTTCGGAGCACCAGCGCGCGAAGGGCGACTCGGGTTCGCCCGAGGTGCAGATCGCGCTGCTCACCGCGCGCATCAACATGCTCGCCGAGCATTTCAAGAAGCACGTCAAGGATTTCCATTCGCGCCGGGGGCTGCTTACGCTCGTCAGCCAGCGTCGCAGCCAGCTCGACTACCTGAAGCGCAGCAACGTCGAGGTCTACCGCTCGTTGATCGAGCGCCTCGGCCTTCGCAAGTAAGGTCAGCCGCCGAACGAGCCCTGCGACGCCGCCTTCGAGCGCTCGCGGGGCTTTTCGCTTTCGGCGGTCCCTCCACCCGCGGGCGCGGCGCCCGAGCAGGATTGCGGCGCCGCGTTCCCAGATGAACAGGACAACATCGTGAAATCGATCAAGAAGACATTTTCGTTCGGCCGCCACCAGGTAACGCTCGAGACGGGCGAGATCGCGCGCCAGGCCGACGGCGCCGTGCTGGTGACGATGGAAGACACCGTGGTGCTCGTGACCTGCGTGGGCAGGAGGGACATGAAGCCGGGCCAGGATTTCTTCCCGCTCACGGTCGATTACCAGGAGAAGACGTACGCCGCGGGACGCATTCCGGGCGGCTTCTTCAAGCGCGAGGGCCGCCCTTCCGAGAAGGAGATCCTCACCTGCCGCCTCATCGATCGCCCGCTGCGCCCGCTCTTCCCCGACGGGTTCTACAACGAGGTGCAGGTCATCGCCACCGTGCTGTCGATCAATCCCGAAATTGATTCCGACATCCCCGCGATGATCGGCGCCTCGGCGGCGGTGACGCTGTCGGGCATCCCGTTCGAAGGCCCGATCGGTGCCGCGCGGGTGGGCTACATCGACGGCGAATACGTCCTGAACCCCACCAAGACGGAGCTCGAGGGCTCGAAGCTGAACCTCGTGGTGGCGGGCACCCAGCAGGCGGTGCTGATGGTCGAATCGGAGGCGAACGAGCTGTCCGAGGAAGTGATGCTCGGCGCCGTGGTCTACGGCCACGAGCAGATGCAGGCGGCGATCGACGCCATCAACGAGCTCGCCGACGAAGGCGGCAAGGACGATTGGGACTGGGAGGCCCCGGGCGTGGACACGGCGCTGGTGGAAAAGATGCGCGCGCTGGTCGAGTCGGACCTGAACGAGGCCTATCGAATGAAGTCGAAGTCCGCGCGCTCGAACCGCCTGGACGAGATCAAGAAGAAGGTGTGGGACGCATGCGTGCTGGTCGAGGACAGCCCTGCCGACGCGAACGTCGTGCGCGGCATCCTCAAGGACATGGAAGCCAAGATCGTGCGCGGCCAGATCCTCAACGGCGAGCCGCGCATCGACGGGCGCAACACGCGCACCGTGCGGCCGATCTCGATCCGGCCCACGCTGCTGCCGCGCGTGCACGGCTCGGTGCTCTTCACCCGCGGCGATACCCAGGCGATCGTCACTACGACGCTCGGCACGGGGCAGGACGAGCAGCGCATCGACGCGCTCCAGGGCGAATACACCGAGCGCTTCATGCTGCATTACAACTTCCCGCCTTTCTCCACGGGGGAGACGGGCCGCGTGGGCACGCCCAAGCGCCGTGAGATCGGCCATGGCCGGCTCGCCAAGCGCGCGCTGCTCGCGGTGCTGCCCTCGAAGGACGAGTTCGGCTACACCCTGCGCGTGGTCTCCGAGATCACCGAGTCCAACGGATCCTCGTCGATGGCGAGCGTCTGCGGCGGCTGCCTCGCGATGATGGACGCGGGCGTGCCGCTCAAGGGCCACGTGGCGGGCATCGCCATGGGCCTGATCAAGGACGGCGGGCGCTTCGCGGTGCTCACCGACATTCTCGGCGACGAGGACCACCTCGGTGACATGGACTTCAAGGTGGCCGGCACCGACCGCGGCATCACCGCGCTGCAGATGGACATCAAGATCAACGGCATCACCAAGGAAATCATGAAGGTGGCGCTGGAGCAGGCCAAGGAAGGCCGCATGCACATCCTCGGCATCATGAAGCAGGCGGTGCCGGGCCCGCGCGTGGAGATGTCGAACTACGCGCCGCGCATCATGAAGATGAAGATCAACCCCGACAAGATCCGCGAGGTGATCGGCAAGGGCGGCAGCGTGATCCAGGCGCTCACCCGCGAGACCGGCACCACGATCGACATCGAGGACGACGGCACCATCTCCATCGCGTGCCTGTCGGCCGAAGCCGGCGAGGACGCGATGAACCGGATCCGTGCGATCACCGCGGAAGTGGAGGTGGGCAAGGTCTACGAGGGCCCGGTGCTGCGCCTGCTCGATTTCGGCGCGATCATCCAGCTGCTGCCGGGCAAGGACGGGTTGCTGCACATCTCGCAGATCGCCCACGAACGCGTGAACGCGGTATCGGACTACCTGAAGGAGGGCCAGGTGGTGAAGGTGAAGGTCCTCGAGGCCGACGACAAGGGCCGCGTGCGCCTTTCGAGGAAGGCGCTGCTCGATGCGCCGGCGCGGCGCGAGGAGACTCCGCCTCCGGCGACGCCTGCCGAGTCCGCATCGCAATAAGGCGCGGTTTATAATCGTGCCGCAATGAATACGGGGTGTAGCGCAGTCTGGTAGCGCACTTGCTTTGGGAGCAAGATGTCGGGGGTTCGAATCCCTCCACCCCGACCCGAGCCCTGCAGGATTCGAGAAGGCGCCCGTAGCTCATCCGGATAGAGCACCGGCCTTCTAAGCCGGGGGTAACAGGTTCGAATCCTGTCGGGCGCGCCAGTTCAACGGTGGCTGTAGCTCAGCGGTAGAGTCCTGGATTGTGATTCCAGTTGTCGTGGGTTCGAATCCCATCAGCCACCCCACTTTTCCACTTCGCTCCCTACGGAGCTCACGTGGCCCGGCGCATCAGCCGCTGCTGCTCGCGCTGCCATTCGCGATCCTTCTCTGTATCGCGCTTGTCGTGCTGCTTCTTGCCCTTCGCGAGCCCGATGGCGATCTTCACCCGGCCCTTCGCGTAGTGCAGGTCGAGGGGCACCAGCGTGTAGCCGCGCTGCTCCACCTTGCCGATGAGCCTGCGGATCTCCTCGGCGTTGAGCAGCAGCTTGCGCGAGCGCGTGGGGTCCGGCCGCACGTGGGTCGACGCGGTGGGAAGCGCGCTCACGTGCATCCCGATCACGAACGGCTCCGCGCCCTTCAGGACCACGTAGGCTTCCTTGAGCTGCACGCGCCCGGCGCGGATCGCCTTCACTTCCCAGCCCTCCAGGACCAGTCCCGCCTCATAGCGCTCCTCGACGAAATAATCGTGGAATGCCTTCCTGTTCTCGACGATGCTCATGGTCCCATTCTACCGGCCGGGGGCCGTAGAATCGTCCCATGCCCACCGTGCGCAAGTCCGTCCTCGTCTCCCGGCCCGCACCCACCATGTTCGCCCTCGTCGACGACGTGGAAAGTTATCCCAAGTTCCTGCCCTGGTGCTCGGCGACCCAGGTCTTCGAGCGCACGGAGTCGGTCACGCGCGCTCGCCTGGACATCGACTACCACGGGCTCGCGAGCCACATCTCCACGCGCAACGTGAAGCAGCCCCCGGGAGACATGGTGCTCGAGTTCGTGGATGGCCCGTTCGAGCGGTTCCGGGGCCGCTGGAGTTTCGTGCCCCTGGGCGAAGAGGGCTGCCGCGTGGAGTTCGCGCTCGATTACGCCTTCTCCAGCGGCGCGCTCGAGGCCGTCCTCGGGCCCGTGTTCGGGCACATCATCGAGACGCTCGTGGACCGGTTCGTGGCGCGTGCGCAGGACGAGGACGCGCCGTGAGCATCAGGGTCCTGGTGGCGCTCGCCTTGCCGCAGGTCCAGGAGGTCGTCGAGGTGGAGCTGCCCCGGGGCGCGCGGGTGGCCGACGCGATCGAGGCGGCGGGATTGCGGGAGCGTTTTCCCGGCCTGGAACCGGCCCGGATGGCGGTGGGCGTCTGGTCTAGGCCCTGCGGGCTCGATGCGCCTTTGCGCGACGGCGACCGGGTGGAGCTGTATCGGCCGCTGAGCGCCGATCCCAAGACGATGCGCAGGGCGCGCGCGCGGGTCAGGCCTTCGACTCGATCTCGAAGCGGGCCCTGATCCAGTCCGCACCTTTCTTGATGATGCGATTGAGCCGGACGCGGTATTCGGTCCCGCCGCTTCGGATCGCATAGCCGCTTTCCGACTTGAATTCGCCGATCCTCACGACCACGGAATCCATCTTGCCGTTGGTGTCGAGGCCGGGAAGGTAGAGGGCCGGCGCCGCCCTCGCGCCATCGCGCGGCAGCAGGTCGATCGGGATGGGACGATAGGAGAGCACCTCCACGCCGACGAGGATCTCGCCGCGCACGCGGTTGGCGAGCTTGCGCACGACGTTGCCCACGATCCACCCGCCGGTCTCGTGGTTGCGCAGCGCGATGAGACCGTTCAGCGGCACCGTTTCACCGGCGGCGCGGTCCACGAGCAGGCCGTAGCCCTTCGAACTCAGGTCGTACACGCGCCAGCGCTCCACGTCGGGATCGGCCGCGGGCTCGTCTTTCGCGGCGGGCGCGGCCTCGGGCGCGACCAGCGAAAGGCCGCTGGGGTCCAGCTCGATGGTCTCGGCCAGCGCGGGGGCGGCGGCCGGGCGCGGCGCAGTGGCGCGCGAGGGCGCGTCGCGCATCTTGCGCATCACACGGTCGATGCCGATCACCACGTCCACCTCGCGGTCCTCGAAATGGGTGCGCTCCTCGATGCGGTTCTCGCTGCCGGCGAGGATCGAGTGGTACAGCTTCTCGATGATGGCGAGGAGCGCCACGTGCTCCTCGACCGGGAACACGGCGCCCGCGCCGTAGCCGGCGTAGAGGCGTCCGTGGCGAAGCCCCAGCTGCACCTCCTCGATCTGCGCCTTGAGGCCGTCCACGCGCACGTAGCGCACGGAGTCGCCGTGGCTGTCCTTGCGCATGAGGTGCATGCCTGAGTCGGACGCGAGGTCGACGAAGAACAGGTGGTTGCGCGTGGAGTATTCGGTGTCGAGGGAATAGTCGTTGCACCACGACGAGAACCATCCGTCGGCCACCTCGATCTGGATCTTGGTGAGGTTGCCGGTGTTGAGGACGTCCAGGATCAGCG
>JAAOZZ010000191.1 GCA_012274175.1 Betaproteobacteria bacterium | reverse complement strand
CCTTCATCTCGACCCTCGTGGGCGGCGCCACCTTGTGGTTCGCCGTGATCACGGGGCCGATGCTGCGCGGCTCGGGCATCGCGTGGGACCTGCGCAAGAAGCAGCCCTACGAGGTCTACGACAGGATGGACTTCGACATCCCCATCGGGACCAACGGGGATTGCTACGACCGCTACCTCGTGCGCGTGCAGGAGTTCCGCGAGTCCAACAAGATCATCAGGCAATGCGTGAAGTGGCTGCGCGACAATCCCGGCCCCGTGATCACGGCGAACCACAAGGTGGCGCCGCCCACGAGGGTCGAGATGAAGGAGAACATGGAAGAGCTGATCCACCACTTCAAGCTCTTCAGCGAAGGCATGCACGTGCCCCCGGGCGAGGTCTACTGCGCCATCGAGCACCCGAAGGGCGAGTTCGGCATCTACCTGGTGAGCGACGGGGCCAACAAGCCCTGGCGCATGAAGATCCGCGCGCCCGGCTTCCCGCACCTGGCCGCCATGGACGAGATGGCGAAGGGACACATGATCGCCGACGTGGTGGCGATCATCGGCACCATGGACATCGTATTCGGGGACATCGACCGATGAGCGCGCGCGAGACCGGCCGGACCATCGACGCGAGGGTCGTCAACATCGACCAGCTCGGTCTCGAGCACTTCGAGCGCGGCGAGAAGTTCGCGTGCGACGCGGTGCGCGTGGGCCCACTCGTGGGCGCGAAGGACCTCGGGTACTCCTACGACGTGGTTCCCCCCGGAAAGCGCTCGTGCCCGTTCCACAGCCATCGCGCCGAGGAAGAGATGTTCTTCATCGTGCGGGGCAGGGGCACGCTGCGCTACGGCAACGAGACCCGCGCCATCCGCGCGGGCGATTTCATCTGCTGCCCGACCGGCGGCCCGGACACCGCGCACCAGATCATCAACGATTCCGACGCGGAGCTCGCGTACATCTCGCTCTCCACCCTGATGCCGGCGGAGGTCTGCGAGTACCCGGATTCCGGCAAGGTGGGCTCGTTCGGCGGCAGCGGGGATGCGCGCCTGCGCCACCTCACCGAAATCTCCGCCCGCGTCGACTACTGGAAGGGGGAGTGATGGCGCTCCTGTCCCCCGAATCCCTGCAGCGCATCGAGCGCGAGGCGGCCAAGTACCCGCCCGAGCAACGCCAGTCGGCGGTGATGAGCGCCCTCGCCATCGCCCAGGACCAGCACCACGTCCTCACCAACGAGGTGATGGAGGAGGTCGCGACGGTCCTCGGGATGCCGCCGGTGGCGGTGTACGAGGTGGCGACGTTCTACGGCATGTACAACCTCGGGCCCACGGGCCGGCACAAGGTCGCCATCTGCACCAACCTGCCGTGCGCGCTCTCGGGCGCGCTCGACGCCGCCGAGCATCTCAAGGTGCGCTGCGGCGTGAAGGGCTTCAACGAGACCTCCGCCGACGGGCGCTTCACGGTGAAGGAGGGCGAGTGCTTCGGCGCCTGCGGCGACGCCCCCGTGATGCTCGTGGACGACAAGCGCATGTGCAGCTTCATGTCCAACGACCGGATCGACAAGCTGGTCGAGGAGCTGAAATGACCCTGCTCGACTACGGCCCCGACGCCGTGATCATGAAGGGCCTGGACGGGGCCAACTGGCACCTCGCCGACTACGAGGCGCGGGGCGGCTACCAGGCGATCCGCACGATCGTCGAGCGCAAGATGACTCCCGACGCCGTGATCGCGGAAGTGAAGAAATCCGCGCTGCGCGGCCGCGGCGGCGCGGGCTTCCCCACGGGCCTCAAGTGGTCCTTCATGCCCAAGGCGTTCACCGGCCAGAAGTACCTCGTGTGCAATTCCGACGAGGGCGAGCCGGGCACGTTCAAGGATCGCGACATCCTGCGGTACAACCCCCACGCGCTGATCGAGGGCATGATCATCGCGGGCTACGCCATCGGCGCCACCGTGGGCTACAACTACATCCATGGCGAGATCTGGAGCGAGTACGAGCGCTTCGAGCGCGCGCTCGAGGAGGCGCGGGCCGCGGGCTACCTGGGGCGCGACATCCTCGGCGCCGGCTTCGACTTCGAGCTGCACGCCCACCACGGCTTCGGCGCCTACATCTGCGGCGAGGAGACGGCGCTGCTCGAGTCCCTCGAGGGCAAGAAGGGCAACCCGCGCTTCAAGCCGCCGTTCCCCGCGAGCTACGGGCTGTACGGCAAGCCCACGACCATCAACAACACCGAGACCTTCGCCGCCGTGCCGTGGATCATCGTGAACGGCGCCGACTGGTTCCTTGGGCAGGGCCGGCCCAACAACGGCGGCACCAAGATCTTCTCGGTCTCGGGCCACGTCGAGCGGCCCGGCAACTACGAGGTGAAGCTGGGCACCCCGTTCGCGAAGCTGCTCGAGATGGCCGGCGGCATGCGCGGGGGCAAGAAGCTGAAGGGCGTGATTCCCGGCGGCTCGTCGATGCCGGTGCTGCCCGCCGACGTGATGATGGCGCTCGACATGGACTACGACTCGATCGCCAAGGCGGGATCGTTCCTGGGTTCCGGCGCGGTGATCGTGATGGACGAGGACACGTGCATGGTGAAGGCCGCCGAGCGCCTCGCCTATTTCTACTTCGAGGAGTCGTGCGGCCAGTGCACGCCCTGCCGCGAGGGCACGGGCTGGCTCTACCGCATCCTGCACCGCATCGAGCACGGCGAAGGCCGCATGGAGGACCTCGACCTCCTCCTCAACTTGGCCGACAACATCCAGGGGCGCACCATCTGCGCGCTCGGGGACGCCGCCGCGATGCCGACGCGCGCCTTCGTGAAGGTGTACCGCGAGGAGTTCGTGCACCACATCGAGCGCCAATGCTGCGCCGTGAAGCCGGGCGGCTACCGCTCCGAGCCCCCGGCCCGCGAGCGCACTCCCATCGAACAGCTGGCGGCGGACTGATGAGCGCAACCAAATTGATCACGCTGGAAGTCGACGGCCGGAGCGTGCAGGTCGAGGCGGGCAAGACCGTGATGGACGCGGCGAACCACCTGGGCATCTTCGTGCCCCACTTCTGCTACCACAAGAAGCTCTCCATCGCGGCCAATTGCCGCATGTGCCTGGTGCAGGTGGAGAAGGCGCCCAAGCCGATGCCCGCGTGCGCCACACCCGCCACCGAGGGGATGAAGGTCCATACCCATTCCGAGGCGGCCATCGACGCCCAGAAAGGCGTGATGGAGTTCCTGCTCATCAACCATCCCCTCGACTGCCCGATCTGCGACCAGGGCGGGGAGTGCCAGCTGCAGGACCTCGCCGTGGGCTACGGGCAATCGTCCTCGCGCTACCAGGAAGCCAAGCGCGTCGTGGTCAACAAGAACCTGGGCCCGCTCATCTCCACCGACATGACGCGCTGCATCCAGTGCACGAGGTGCGTGCGCTTCGGCCAGGAGATCGCCGGCGTGATGGAGCTCGGCATGGCGGGCCGGGGGGAGCACGAGGAAATCGTCACGTTCGTGGGCCGCACGGTCGATTCCGAGATCTCGGGCAACATGATCGACATTTGTCCCGTCGGCGCGCTCACCTCGAAGCCGTTCCGCTACACCGCGCGCAACTGGGAGCTCACCCGGCGCCGGTCCGTGAGCCCCCACGATTCCCTCGGCTCCAACCTGGTGGTCCAGTCGAAGCAGGAGCGCGTGATGCGCGTGCTCCCGTACGAGAACGAAGCCGTGAACGAGTGCTGGCTCTCCGACCGCGACCGCTTCGCCTACGAGGGGGTGAATTCCGAGGAGCGGCTGCTCTACCCGATGGTCAAGCGCGCGGGCGAGTGGGCCGAGGTCGACTGGCCCGAGGCCCTCGACGCGGCCGCCCACGGCTTGAAGGACATCGTCGCGCGCCACGGGGCCGATGCCCTGGGCGTGCTGCTGGCGCCGTGGCTCACGGTGGAAGAGCATTTCCTCGGCGCCGGGCTCGCGCGGGGACTCGGCAGCGACAACGTCGATCATCGCATCCGCCAGACGGATTTCCGCGCGAAGACGAGCGGGGCGCCGTGGCTCGGGATGCCGGTGGCCGCGCTGGGGTCGCTGCAGTCGATCCTGCTGGTGGGCTCGACGCTGCGCAAGGAGCAGCCCCTGGTCTCGGCGCGGCTGCGCGCCGCGGCGCGCCGGGGCCTCGCGGTGAACGTGCTGCACGTGGCCGACGACGACCTGCTGATGCCGTTCGCCCATCGCGCGATCGCGCGGCCCGCCGATCTCGTCGCCCAATTCGCCGCCATCGCCGCCGCTGCGGCCGAGGCCGCGGGCAAGCCCGTGCGCTCCGGCGTGAAGCCGGCGGTGCTCGAGGCGCACCGGGCGATCGCCGCGAGCCTCGCGGGGCGCGAGCGCTCGGCCATCGTGCTCGGCCAATACGCCCAGCAGCACCCCGACTACGGGATCCTGCTCGCCATCGCCCACGACATCGCCCGCGTGACCGGTGCCACCGTGGGCGTGCTGCCCGACGGCGGCAACGCGGTGGGCGCCCACCTCGCGGGCGCGGTACCGCGCGGCGGCCTCGACGCGCGGGCCATGATCGAGTCCCCGCGCCGCGGCTACCTGGTGGCCGGCGTGGAGACCGCGCTCGACATCGGGTCCCGCGGGCTCGCCGCCATCGGCCAGGCGGAGTTCGGCGTGGTGCTCGCGGCCTTCCGCGGCGGCGCGCCTGGACTGGGCCACGTGATGCTGCCCGTCGCGCCCTATCTCGAGACCGGCGGGACCTACGTGAACATGGAAGGCCGCGTGCAGACGTTCAACGCGGTCGTGAAGCCCCAGGGCGATGCGCGCCCGATGTGGAAGGTGCTGCGCATGCTGGGCTCGCTCCTCGACCTGCCCGGCTTCCACGCCGACCGGATCGAGGACGTGCGCGCGGCCATCGCGCCGGACCTGCAGGCCTGGGCCACGGCGGGCCTCGGCAATGACGCGCCCGACATCGAATGGAAGCCGCGCGGGCTCGCCGCGAAGCTCGAGCGCATCGCCGAATTTCCGGTCTACGGAAGCGATCCCATCGTCCGCCGCGCGCCCTCGCTGCAGAAGAGCGCCGACGGCAAGGCCGCGCGCACCGCGCGCTTCAACGCGGCGACACTCGCGGCGCTGGGGCTTGCGGCCGGCAGCCCGGTGCGCGTGCGCCAGGGCGGCGGAGAAGCGATCCTCGCCGCGGGCGTCGATGCCGCGGTGCCCGACGGCTGCGTTCGCATCGCGCGGGGTGTGGCCGAGACCCGGGCCCTGGGCGAAGGCGAGATCACGGTCGAGGCCGCGCGGGTGGAAGCGGTCGCATGAACGACTACCTCGCCCGCTTCCAGGGCTACTTCCAGGGCCAGGCCAACGACTGGCTCGGTCCCGTATGGGGCCCGCAGGCCTTCACCGTGGGCCGCACGCTCGCGATGATCGTGATGGTGCTGGTCCCGGTGCTGCTCACGGTGCTGTACTACCAGCTGGTGGAACGCTGGGTGATCGGCTGGATCCAGGTGCGCAAGGGCCCCAACCGCGTGGGCTGGAAGGGCGTGCTGCAGCCCATCGCCGACGCGATCAAGCTGCTCATGAAGGAGCAGGTGGTGCCCTCGGGCGCCAACAAGGTCCTGTTCATGCTGGCCCCGATCCTGTCGGTGGCGCCCGCCCTCGCCGCGTGGTCGATCGTGCCGTTCTTCCCCGGCTGGGTGATCTCCAACGCCGACGCGGCGATCCTCGTGATGCTCGCGATGACCTCGCTGGGCATCTACGGGATCATCATCGCGGGCTGGGCCTCGAACTCGAAGTACGCCTTCATCGGATCCATGCGCGCGGCCGCGCAGATGGTGGCCTATGAGCTCGCCATGGGCTTCGCCATCGTGGGCGCGCTCATGGCCGGCCAGAGCATGAACCTCACCCAGATCGTGGCCGCGCAGCAGACGCCCTACGGCGCCATCGGCTGGTTCTGGATCCCGCTCTTCCCGCTCTTCCTCATCCACTACATCGCCGGGCTCGCGGAGACCAACCGCCACCCCTTCGACGTGGCCGAGGGCGAGAGCGAGATCGTGGCCGGCTTCCACGTGGAGTATTCGGGCATGGCCTTCGCCGTGTTCTTCCTCGCCGAATACGCGAACATGATCCTCATCTCGACCGTGTCGCCGCTCCTTTTCCTCGGCGGCTGGCTCTCGCCCTTCGACGTTTCCTTCGTGCGCGACGCCGGTCCCGCGGTCTCGTGGCTCGCCGCGCCGAGCGTGCTGTGGCTGCTCGCCAAGACCGCGTTCCTCATGTTCCTGTTCCTCTGGATCCGGGCTTCCTTCCCGCGCTACCGCTACGACCAGATCATGCGGCTGGGCTGGAAGGTCTTCATTCCCGTGACACTCGTCTGGATCGCGCTGACGGGTGTGGCACTCATGGATCCCGTGGCCCACTGGCCCGTGCTCCGCATCTGGTTCGGAAGGTGACATGCTGGAACGAGTGAAGGACATCGCGTCGAGCTTCATGCTCACGGAGCTGGTGAAGGGCCTGGGGCTCACGGGCCGGCATCTCTTCGCGCGCAAGATCACGGTGATGTACCCGGAGGAGAAGACGCCCGCCAGCCCGCGCATGCGCGGGCTGCACGCCCTCCGGCGCTATCCGAACGGCGAGGAGCGCTGCATCGCGTGCAAGCTGTGCGAGGCGGTGTGCCCGGCGCTCGCCATCACCATCGAGAGCGACCAGCGCGACGACGGCACGCGCCGGACCACCCGCTACGACATCGACCTCGTGAAGTGCATCTTCTGCGGCTTCTGCGAGGAGAGCTGCCCGGTGGATTCCATCGTCGAGACGCGCTTCATCGAGTACCACGGCGAATCCCGCGGCGACCTGCTCTACACCAAGCCGATGCTGCTCGCGATCGGCGACCGCTTCGAGGCCCAGATCGCCGCCGACCGCGGCGAGGACGCGCCCTTCCGCTGACATGAACCTGCCCCTTGTCCTCTTCTGGGTCTACGGCGCGATCTTGATCGCCGGGGCCATCGCCGTGATCCTGGTGAGGAACCCGGTGCACGCCGCGCTCTTCCTCGTGCTCTCGTTCTTCACCGCCGCCGCCCTGTGGATCCTTCTCTACGCCGAGTTCCTCGCCCTCACGCTGGTGCTGGTCTACGTGGGCGCGGTGATGGTGCTCTTCCTCTTCGTGGTGATGATGCTCGACATCAACCTCGAGCGGCTGCGGGAGGGATTCTGGAAGAGCCTGCCCCTCGCCGGCATCGTGGGGGTGCTGATGGCCATCGAGATGGTGGCCCTCCTCGCGCGCGGCGCGGCGACCGGGGGCGGCGCGCCCCTCGCCGCACCCGGTGCCGGCTACTCCAACACCCGGGCGCTGGGCATGGTGATCTACACCGACTACGTGTTCCCCTTCGAAATCGCCGCCGTGATCCTGCTGGTGGCGATCGTGTCGGCCATCGCGCTCACGTTGCGCAGCCGCAAGGAGACCAAGTACCAGGATCCGCATTCGCAGCTCTCCGTGCACGCTTCCGACCGGCTGAAGATCGTGAAGATGGCGTCGGAGGGGCTTTCTTCAGAATCCTCTCCCCAACCCTCTCCCAAGGGAGAGGGGGCGAACGTGGGAGGCGGTGTCGCGAAATGAGACGTCTACGATGATCCCCCTCAACCATTACCTCGTGCTGGGGGCACTGCTCTTCGCCATCAGCGTGGTCGGCATCTTCATGAACCGCAAGAACCTGATCGTGCTGCTGATGGCGATCGAGCTGATGCTGCTCGCGGTGAACATGAACTTCATCGCGTTCTCCCATGCCCTGGGAGACCTCTCGGGACAGGTCTTCGTGTTCTTCATCCTCACCGTGGCCGCGGCCGAGTCGGCCATCGGGCTCGCGATCCTGGTGGCCCTGTTCCGCAACCTGCGCTCGATCCACGTCGACGACCTCGGGAGCCTCAAGGGCTAGCCATGGACCTCATCACCTGGTCGTGCATCGCGGCGTTCTCGCCGCTCGTGGGCGCCGCGCTCGCCGGATTCCTCGGCTGGAAGCTGGGGCGCACCTTCGCCCACACCTCGGCCATCCTCGCGGTGGCGATCTCCTTCGCCGCCTCGGTGGCCGCGCTGTTGCAGGTCGTGGACGGGGCGCAGTTGAACCAGGAGCTCTACACCTGGCTCGCGGGCACGGGGATGCACCTGCAGGTGGGCTTCCTCGTCGACCGGCTCACGGTGACCATGATGTGCGTGGTGACCTTCGTGTCGCTCATGGTGCACGTCTACACCATCGGCTACATGGCCGACGACCCCGGCTACCAGCGCTTCTTCGCCTACATCGCGCTCTTCACCTTCTCGATGATGATGCTGGTGATGGCGAACAACTTCCTGCAGCTCTTCTTCGGCTGGGAGGCCGTGGGCCTGGTGTCGTACCTGCTGATCGGGTTCTGGTACACGCGCCCCACGGCGATCTACGCCAACCTCAAGGCCTTCCTCGTGAACCGCGTGGGGGACTTCGGCTTCCTGCTGGCGGTGGCGGTGATCTTCACGGTGTTCGGCACCCTGGACTACGCGCCGGTGTTCGCGTCGGCCGCGAAGTTCGCCAACGGCTACGTGGAGCTCATCCCGGGGCTGCCGTGGTCGCTCATGTCGATCATCTGCATCGGCCTCTTCGTGGGGGCCATGGGCAAGAGCGCGCAATTCCCGCTGCACGTGTGGCTGCCCGACTCGATGGAGGGCCCGACCCCGATCTCGGCGCTGATCCACGCGGCCACCATGGTGACCGCGGGCATCTTCATGGTGGCGCGCATGTCGCCCCTCTTCGAGCTCTCCCCCACGGCGCTCTCGGTCGTCACCTATGTCGGCGCGATCACCATGTTCTTCAT
>JAAOZZ010000190.1 GCA_012274175.1 Betaproteobacteria bacterium | reverse complement strand
TCCGGCTTCGGCTCGGCCCCTTCTTCCCTGGCGGCCAACGCCACCGACTGGGAGCTGAAGAGCTTCTTCACCATCGCGAGCTTCACTTGCGCGGTGGTGTTGTTCTTGTCCAGCTGGAGGGCGCGGTCGTAGGCGCGGCTCGCGAGCTGCGCATAGATGTCGCCCAGGTTCTCGTGGGCCGTCGCGTAGCTGGGATGGGTGTGGATCGCGAGCTCGAGCGCCGACTTGGCCTTGTCGTAGTTGCCCTGGGATGCGTAGAGCACCGCGAGATTGTTGTACGGCTCGGGCAGCTCGGGGAAGTCCTCGGTGAGGCCGGTGAAGACCTGGATCGCCTCGTTGGTGCGCTTCTCCTCGGTGAGCACCAGGCCCTTGAGGAAGCGTCCCTGGGGATCCTTCGGCTGCGTCTTGAGGAACGCCTCCACCTTGTCGAGCGCGGGCTGGTACTTGCCCTGGGTATAGAGCTTCTGCGCCTCGCGCAGGTCGTCCGCGGGTGCCGCCCATGCCGGGGCAGCCATGCCGATCACTGCCGCGGCGAACGCCGCCACGAGCCGGCCCTTCATCGGAATGCGGTGCAGCATCGTGTTATAATCTGTTGAATTTAATGGAAAACAGCATTCTACGCGCGTTCGCGGGCCTTCACAATCTTTCGTGCCGGCCGCCGCAGCCCTAGACCTTCCGCGTTTCGCCATGCCCCCGCTGCGGATCTACAACACCCTCACGCGCACCAAAGAGACCTTCGCGCCGCTCGTACCGGGCAAGGTGGGGATGTACGTCTGCGGTCCCACCGTATACGACTACTTCCACGTCGGCAATGCGCGCACCTTCACCGTGTTCGACATGGTCGTGCGCTGGCTGCGTGCGAGCGGATACGCCGTCACGTACGTGCGCAATGTCACGGACGTGGACGACAAGATCATGGATCGCGCCCGCGCCAACGGCGAGACCATCGAGGCGCTCACCGCGCGCATGATCGGCGCGCTCGAGGAGGATTGCGCGCGCCTGGGCCTCGTGAAGCCCGATCGGGAGCCGCGCGCCACGCGCAACATCGACGCGATGCTCGACCTGATCGCGATGCTCGAGAAGAAGGGCCTCGCGTATCGGGCCTCCAACGGCGACGTGTTCTATTCCGTGCGCGATTTTCCCGGCTACGGAAAGCTCTCGCGCCGCAACCTGGACGAGCTGCGCGCGGGCGAGCGGGTCGCCGTGGACGACGCGAAGCGCGACCCGCTCGATTTCGCCCTCTGGAAGGCGGCCAAGCCGGGCGAGCCGGCGTGGCCCTCGGCGTTCGGTGCGGGCCGCCCGGGCTGGCACATCGAGTGCTCGGCCATGTCGTGCCGCGAATTGGGCGTTCCGTTCGACATCCACGGCGGCGGCTGGGACCTGCAGTTCCCGCACCACGAGAACGAGATCGCCCAGAGCGAGGGCGCGCTCGATCGCCCGTACGTCGGCTGCTGGATGCACTCCGCGTTCCTCAACATGGCCCACGAGAAGATGTCGAAATCCCTCGGCAACTTCCACACCACGCGCGAGGTGCTCGATTCCCTCGACGGGGTGCAGGGCGGCGAGCAGCTGCGCTACTTCCTGCTGCACGGCCACTACCGCAGCCCCTTGAGCTACGGCCGGGATTCCCTCGACGACGCGGGCAACACGCTGCGCGGCTTCTACGCGACGCTGAGGGAAGTGCCGCCGGAGGCCGCCGCGCTCGATTGGACGCAACCCCACGCCGCGCGCTTCCGGGACGCGATGGACGACGACTTCGATACGCCGGCCGCCTTCGCCGTGATGCATGAGCTGCGCGGCGAGGTGAACCGCTCGCGCTCCGGGGAGCTCTCCGGCGTGCTGCGTGCGCTGGGTGCCACGATCGGCTTGCTGCAGGCCGATCCCGCCGCGTTCATGCAGGGCGCGGTGACGCTGGACGTGGCGGCGCTTGTCGAGGAGCGCATCGCTGCGCGCAAGGCGCGGGAATTCGCGCGCGCCGACCGCATTCGCAGGCAGCTCGAGGCCGCGGGCGTCGCGCTCGAGGACAAGCCCGACGGCACCACGGAGTGGCGGCGCAAATGAAAAAGCCCGGCCGAGCCGGGCTTTTTTTTCGGCCGCGCCGCGCTCAGCGCACGAACTTCTGGTCCTTGGAGACGATGGTGAGGTCGACGAAGCTCGATCCGCTGTGGTTGTCGGGACCGTAGCTCACCTTGAAGCCGCCCGCGTCGTAGTCGCCCATCGAGTCCATCGCGCGCAGGAAGCTTTCGCGGTCGAGCTTGCGGCCCGCGCGGCGCAGCCCCTCCACCATCACCTTGGCGGAGATGAAGCCCTCGAGGGTCCCGAAGTCCGGCTGGGCCTTCGCCTGCTCCAGCAGCTTGAGGTATTCCTTCACCACCGGGACGGTGGGGTCCCACGGGAAGGGGACCACCTGCGAGATCTCCACGCCGCGGCCGTCGGGCCCGAGCTCCTTCGCGATCGCCTTGCTGCCCACGAACGAGACGTTCCAGAACGTGGGATCGGATCCCGCCTGCTTCATCGCGCGGATGAACGCGGCGCACGAGGTGTACGCGCTGATCATGATCACCGATTGGGGC